>NYZC01000319.1 GCA_002686995.1 Phycisphaeraceae bacterium
AGATACGCGACAAGTGGCTCAACGCGTTCATGACATCCGCTGGGGGCTCGCTGCGCTCGACCCCAGCCACCCAATCTGCGAACGATTTCAAAGGGACCCGCAGCAGCTGTCATGCGCCCGGCGCATGACCTCTGACACGGAATCATCGATCCGGTTCTCGTCGATTCGGATCGATTCGGAGCCGGTCACCCCGGGTCACACGACCTGCCGAGTCTTGACGGGCGGCGCGCCGCCCGGCACCATCACGCCATGGCCCGTCTGCCCTTCGATCCGGACCGCATCGAGCTTCCCAGGCCGGAGCCGCCGGCCCGTCCGCCGCGCCCGATGACCGTGAGCGAGGTCGCGTCGATGATCCGCGATGCACTGGCGCAGACGCCGCAGCGTCTGCGCGTCGTGGGCGAGGTCAGCAACTTCACCAGCCGGTCGCACTGGTTCTTCTCGATCAAAGACGCTTCGGCCGCGCTGCGCTGCGTCTGCTTCGCCTCCGTGGCGCGCCGGATCGGCACCCAGGTCAAGGACGGCATGGAGGTCGTCGCCACCGGACGGCTCGATTTCTACGACGCGCAGGGACACGTCCAGCTCTACGTCGAGGCGATCGAGCCGGTCGGCGCCGGCGCCCTGGAAATGAAGTTCCGCGAGCTGTGCGAGCAGCTGCGCCGAGAAGGCTATTTCGACGAAGAGCGCAAGCGCGCGATTCCGCTGCTGCCGCGCCGCGTCGCCGTGATCACCTCGCGTAGCGCCGCCGCGCTGCAGGATGTCGTCAACACGACGCGCCAGAGATGGCCGGCCTGCAGGCTGCTGCTGTACGACGTCCGCGTGCAGGGCGACGCCGCGGCGGACGAGATCGCCCGAGCCATCGAGGACGTCTCGGCGCAGGGCGACCGGCTCGGCATCGACGTCGTCATCCTGACGCGCGGCGGCGGCTCGATCGAGGATCTCTGGTCATTCAACGAACGGATCGTCGCGGATGCCGTCCACCAGTGCCGGATACCGGTCGTCGCGGCGATCGGTCACGAGACCGATACGACGATCGCCGAGCTCGTGGCGGATTTGCGCTGCGCCACGCCCACGCAGGCCGCGGTGAACGTCGTGCCCGACCAGGCGGCGCTGATGATGCAGCTTCGACAATACGAACAGCGCCTGGGCACGCATCTGAAACGCCACCTGGAATCGTGCCGCCAGCAGCTTCGCGCGATCGACCGACACGAGCTGTTCCGCCGTCCCCGGTCCGTCGCCGAGCGCGCCGGCGAGCGCCTCGCCCGGCTGACCGAGCGTCTCGCGGTCGCCGCGCGGCAGCGAGCGATGACCGCGGATCAGAGGCTGGCCCGCGCCCGGCATGACCTAGCCGCGGTCGCGCCGTCCGCGATCCTCAGGCTGGCGCGATCACGAGTCGCCGAACTGGAGGCGCGCATGCGCCGCGGCGCGAGGGCGAGCCTGGAGCGCCGGCGGGAGCGCATCGACGCCTTCGAAAGACAGCTTCGAGCGGTCGGTCCCGGGCAGGTTCTCGCCCGTGGCTACTCCTACACCCTCGGGCGCGCAGAACGCCTGCTGCGCAGCACACGCGAGGTCGCGACGGGTGAGCCGATCACGACCGTGCTCGTGGACGGCCGCATCCGCAGCCGCGTCATCGACGCGACGGCCGCGGAGTCCTCCCCCGCCGAGGAGCGCCGGGAGAGCAAGCCCGATGACGAGCAGACGCCGTCCGGCGATCAGCTTGACCTGTTCAGGCAATGAGACAGCGAGGTTTCGTAGTGCTCCGCGGGCCGAAATAGCCACGAAAAGACGATCCATCTGGCGACTCGTTCCATGGTCCGGCCACGAAGCACCAACCTCAGCCTGTATCTGCATCGCCTTTCTTGTGGCTTTTCGTGCCTATTCATGAATCGTCTCGATGTCCGTGGAGTGCGGGTCACACGCCATTGAATTCCCCCGTCCTGACTCGCGCGCTCAGCGCCCAGGAGTCCGTCATGAGTGAGAAAAACCTCAAGTTCGAGAAGGCCATCGAGCAGCTCGAGAAGATCATCGCCGGCATCGAGACCGGAGACATCGGCCTCGAGGACAGCCTCGCCCAGTACGAGAAGGGCGTGAAGCTCATCGGGCACTGTCGCGGCATCCTGAGCGCGGCGGAGAAGCGGCTCGCCGAGCTGACCCGCGACGAAAATGGCGACCTGCACATTTCAAACGCCGATAAGCAGGACGACGACGAAGCGGATTGAAACAAGGCGGCCGGGCCGCAACGATCAGGAACCACGGATCCGCCACAGGCGGACGGATGGACACGAATGATTCAGAAGAAATCCGTGTTCATCCGTCCGCCTGTGGCGGATCCGTGGTTCTTCAACTTCTCGTCACCGCGACAGGAAGTGATGGCGGAAGAATCTAGATGACGCTGTGGCTGATCCTCTTCACCGCGTACGGCGCCTGCGTCGGGAGCTTTCTCAACGTCGTGATCTACCGGATTCCGGCGGGTCGCAACATCGTGTCGCCGCCGTCGGCCTGCCCTGAATGCAACCACGTCCTGGCGTGGCACGACAACGTGCCGGTGCTGGGGTGGATCTGGCTGCTTGGCCGCTGCCGGTACTGCCGCGCGTCGATCAGCATCCAGTACCCGATCATCGAGGCGGTCACGGCGTCGATGTTCGGGGGGCTCTACGTCCTCTATTTCCACACGGATCTGCGCCCCGAGTTCGTCGGGCTCGCGGCGGACTGGCCCGTGCTTCTCGTGCACCTGGTCCTGCTGGCCTCGCTGATCGCGGCGTCGATGATCGATGCCGAGCTCTACATCATTCCCCTGGCCATTCCACGCGTGCTGACGGTCGTCGGGGTGGTGGGGCTGCCGCTGGCTCGCCTGGTGTCGGACGCAACGGGCGCCCCCTCCGTGAACGGATGGCCCGTCGGTGCGGCCGCCGGTGGCGCGGCCGGGCTCGTGGTGGCCAACGCGCTGCTCGGACTGGGGGGGATCCCGCGCAGCTTCGACGAGCCGCTCGGGGACGGTTCCGAGGCGGACGGCGCAGACTCCGATCCGAATCCTGATCCGGATTCCGATCAGGCAATGGACCAACCGGACGACACGGGTGATACGGGTGATGCGGGTGATACGGGTGATACGGATCCACCCGCCGAGCACGACGACGAGCCCCCATGGCGTCCCTGGCGGGCGTTCGGGCGTGAGCTTGCGTTCGCCGGCGGCCTGATCCTGATCGGCGTGCTGATTCATATCACGACGGGGGGCACCGCTCCGGACCGGCCGGACCCGGCCCCGAGACGCCTGTACGACTGGCGCCCGATCGTGACGTGGCTTGCGGCGTTCTGGCTGGCCTGCCTGCTCATCTCGATCGTCTGGTCCGCCGTAGCGAGCCGCAGGGCCGCCCGCGCGAGCGCGGAGGCGGAGCCGGAAGATGCCCACGAGCACCTTGACGATTGGCTGGACCATCCGAACCCCCGGGGCGAAATCCTTAAGGAAATCCTCTTCGTGGCCTTTCCGGTGCTCGGCGCGGCAGCCGGGGCCTGGCTGATGCGGTCGGCGCCGGCACTCTCGCCGCCCTGGGCCGTGCTTGCCGGGGCCGTCTTCGGCTACCTGGTCGGCGGGGCCGTCGTCTGGGTCACGCGCATCGCCGGCACCCTCGGATTCGGGAAGGAGGCGATGGGCCTCGGCGACGTGCACCTGCTGGCGGCCATCGGCGCCGTCATGGGTTGGCTCGACAGCATCGTGATCTTCTTCGTCGCTCCGTTCTTCGGTCTGCTCGGCGCGGCGCTCCTTGCCGCGCTCGGCCGCCTGCTCTCTGGCCGCGCCCGGGTCATCCCGTATGGGCCCTACCTCGCCATCGCCGCCGTGGTCGTGCTGGCCTTCGGAGGCGAGCGCCTGCTCGCGCGTTTTGGTATGTTATGAGGCGGACTTTGAAGCCTTGATGGAACAAGGCGAAAACGAAAGGCGAGCACGATGCATACGAATCGAATGCGATCGCGGGCACGACAGGCGGCACTGATTCTCTTGACTCTCGCATGCGGCCTCGGACCGACCGGGTGCGCGTGCATGCACAACAGCCACGCAAGCGACGACCTTGACGCGCTTCGTGCCGAGAACCTCGAGCTGCGCCAGACGCTGGAGAGCACGCGCCAGGCGCTCGAGGCCTCCGACAGCCAGCGCAGCTCGCTCGAATCACGCCTCGCCGACGCGGGCAGCGTCAGCGCGGCGGCGACGGCGAGCGCTGCGCCGATCGGCGCCAACACGAGCTTTTCCCAGATCGAAGGCGTCGAGACCGTGGCCGGCGGCGGAAGCATCACCGTCCGCGTTCCGGGCGACATCCTCTTCGATTCCGGCAAGGCCGACCTGAAGAAGGGGGCGCGGAGCACGCTGACCGAGATCGCGCAGGTCATCAAGAGCGATTATGCCGACAGCACCGTCCGCATCGGCGGGCATACCGACAAGGATCCCATCCGTAGAAGCCGCTGGAAGGACAACCTCGAGCTGAGCAGCCAGCGCGCGATGGCGGTCCAGCGGCACTTGCGCAAGCAGGGTGTCGACGCCGCGAACATGTATTCGGCGGGTTACGGATCGCTTCGACCGCGCGCCACCAAGAAGCTGAGCCGGCGCGTCGAGATCGAGGTGGTCCTGAACGAATGACCCGTCCATGATCGGCATCATCGACTACCAGATGGGGAACCTGCGCAGCGTGCAGAAGGCGTTCGAGCGGGTCGGTGCGGACGCCGCCATTCTCGCTGGGCCAGGGGAGATGTATTCCGTCGATCGCCTCGTGCTGCCCGGGGTTGGCGCGTTTGCGGACGGCATGCACTATCTCCGCGAGCGCGGCTGGATCGACGCCATCCGCGCCTTCGTCGACTCGGACCGACCGTTCCTCGGGATCTGCCTGGGAATGCAGCTTCTGTTCAGCGGGTCGCAGGAGGACGCCGCTTCACCGGATCAGCCGGTGCCCGGGCTCGATCTTCTCGCCGGACAGGTCGTCGCCATCCCAGGCCAGGCTCCCGACGGCAGCCGCCTCAAGGTGCCGCACATGGGGTGGAACGCGCTGGCATGGCAGCGCGAAGATCCGCTGCTCGCCGGCCTGGAGTCGCCGGTGCACGTCTACTTCGTCCACGGCTACGCGGTTGAGCCGGAGACGTCCGGCGACCGGTGCCCGGTCAGCGCCACCACCGACTACGGCCGGCCGATGTGCGCTTCGATCTGGCACGAGAACATCTGGGCCACGCAGTTCCACCCCGAGAAATCCCAGCGCCAGGGACTGGCCATCCTCTCCAACTTCGCGGCGGTGTGATCGTCGAGCGGGCGACCATCCGGCGAGAGCGCGAGACATGAATTGAGCGAGCCGAGCACACCGTTTCCGCTTCTCGCAGAGCCTGAAGGGTACGTCTCGTGCGAGCACGACCTGAATCGCATGGACGATCTGCGCGCCTACGCGCTCGACCTCTTCGGCCGACACCTCGACACGATGGCCGATGAAGTGCAGAACCGAAACCCGTTCGGCGCGGAAACGGCGGAGCGGGTCGGCATCATGACGCGCCGGTTCCGTGAAGCCCTGGACGTCGTCGAATCCGATACGGCCCGACGTGGACGCCTTCATATCATCGATATCTGCGCAATGCGTGAAGACGCGCTGCGCGCGGCCGGGATCGACGACGTCTACAAGGACGCCAAGGAGCGCGAGAACCGGGCCGCGATCGAGCTGTACGACCGCGTCGTGAGCGATCTCGATGCGATGTCACCGCCCAAGCGCGCGCACGCGGTGATACAGGGCATCTTCGCCGGCAACATCTTCGACCTCGGGGCGACGGAAACCGTCGAGCGGTTCCGGGAGACATCGGTCGATTTCCTCGAAGTGCGCCGCCAGCTTCGGCCGCGACCATGGCTCGTCGACGACCTCGACGGATGGCTTCGCCGACGCGAGGGCCCACCGCACCGCAGCGCCGTGCTGTTCGTCGACAACGCCGGCACCGACGTCATCCTCGGCATGATTCCGTTCGCGCGACAGCTGCTACGTGACGGCACCGACGTGCTGCTTACCGCGAACACGACGCCGTCGCTGAACGACGTCACGCACGACGAGCTCGCCGCCCTCGTGGACGAGCTTGCCGGCCGCGACGTGATCCTGGCCGACGCGCTGGCCGACGGGCGCCTCGAGCTGGTGCCCAGCGGCAACGGTCTGCCGCTGATCGACCTGACTCTGACAGGTTTCGAGCTTGCCGAAGCCGTCACGCGCCGACGCGTCGACCTCGTCGTGCTGGAGGGCATGGGCCGCGCCGTCGAGAGCAACTTCCAGGCGACGTTCACCTGCGATGCGCTCAAGATCGCGATGCTGAAGGACGCCGGCATCGCGAAGCTGCTCGATGGGGTGACGTATGACCTGGTGCTGCGGTTCGACGAAGCCGGGGCGGCTGAAGGGGAGTAGGGCCAGGCTTTGTCGCAATACCTGGTTTGCATTGCAGCATGGAGGGCGGAGATCCTGCGACGCCGCGGGCATTCCGCAGGTTTCCGGCCTGGCGGGCGTTCGCACATCTTGATCGGGAAAGCGCTACCGAGCCGGGCCGTTCGCGGCCCGGAGTGCGTTTGGGCGCGTGCCGACTCCGGTCCGAAGACGACCCGGTTCGGCAGCGTCATGAGAACCACGGGAATGATGATCTTTCCGACAATGTGTAAACTGACTTATGGATCATCAGGGCATGGCTGGCGATTGAATTCGGGATGGAGAAGTGTGTGGCATGAAGGTGATTTCCGCGCTGATCGTATTGGGCTGTTTTCTTGGCGGATGCGGTGAGCAGGCGGCGCCGCCCACGGTCTTGGAAACCACCGGCAAGCCGGTGATCTACACGACCTTCTACCCGACGAGCTACTTCGCGCAGCGGATCGGCGGCGAGGCCGTCGAGGTCGTCTGTCCGGTGCCTGAGGACGAGGACGCGATTTTCTGGATGCCCGACGACGCGACGATCGCCGCGTACCAGAAGGCCGACCTGATCGTCGTCAACGGGGCCGGGTTCGAGAAGTGGGTCAAGCGCGTCAGCCTTCCGGATGCGAGGGTCATCGACACCGCGCGCCCGTTCAGGGACCGATTCCTGCGATACGAGGGAACGACGACGCACAGCCACGGCCCGGCCGGCGAGCATGCGCACGAAGGCGTGGACGGGCACACCTGGGTCGATCCGGTGAACGCCCGCATCCAGGCCGACGAGATTCGCAAGGCGCTCGCGCGGTTCCGCCCCGAACAGGCGGCGACATTCGGCGCGGGCTTCGAGAAGCTCGCCGCGGATCTGGACGCGCTGGACAAAACGCTGCGCGCTCTCTCCGGTGAAGACGGCGGCCCGCCGCTCCTCGCGTCGCACCCGGCCTACAATTACGTCGCGGATCGATACGGCTGGCACCTGGTCAACCTCGACCTCGATCCCGAGACGATGCCCGACGACGCGACGTTCGCCGCCATCAGGAAGATCCTCGACGAGCACCCGGCGAATTTCATCCTCTGGGAGGGCGAGCCGACCGCGGAGATCGCCGAGCGTTTCAGCGGCGAGCTTGGCCTGACGAGCGTCCTGTTCTCGCCCTGCGAGCTGCTGAGCGGCGACGAGATCGGCGCGGGCCTCGATTACCTGAAGGTGATGCGGCAGAACCTGAAACAGATCGAGCCCGTGTTCATGACGAAATGAGACTCGAGCCACTCGAACCGCGCGTCATGCTGTCCGCGACGACGGTTTCGGCAACCGCGCCGTCGGGCGAGACCGCCCTTTACGCCGAGGCGTTCGAGGAGAACGGTACGAAGGCGATCTCCGCGCACTCGGGACGCTGGGGGGTTCATCGCGGCCGTTACTTCGGCATCGGGCGCCGTCGTCCGGCGATCTCCGTGCTCGATCTCTCGCCGCAGCCCTTGCCCGAGGCGTTTCGTTTCGCCGCAACCGTCCGGCGTCTCGGAAGGTCCACCGGAGCCAGCGGGCTCGTGTTCGACTTCCGCAGCCCCGCGGATTTCAAGGTCGCCGGGCCAACGGGTCGCGGTCACTGGGTGATCGGGAGCATGGTCGACGGCGCGTTCGAAGTCGAAGCCGAGGCGTCGGATCGGACGAACCCGCGACACGTCGAGATCGTCGTCGACGGCGCCGAAGTCCGTCTCGAGTTGAACGGCGTCTCTCGAATCGCGCACCACTTCGATGCGCCGGTGCACGGCGGCGCGCTCGGGCTCGCCGTGAGCCGTGGGGTCGCGTGGTTCGACGACCTTGCCGTGCATGGCACGTTCGATACCTCCGAATCAACGGCCGTCATCACGATCGGTCCCGGCGACGATCTGCGTGCCGCGATCGAATCGGCGGGGGACGGTACGACGATCATGCTGAGCGCAGGCACGCATCACCTGTCCGCGCAGGCGCCGTTCAACCAGGGCGCGATCATTGACAACGTTCGCGATCTCACCATCACCGGGCAGGGATGGGCGGACACGAAGGTCAAGCTCGCCCCGGACGTGCACTTCGGCTTCTACATGGGCAGCAACGTCGAGCGCCTCACGATCGAAAGGCTCCACATCGAAGGCACGACGCCACTTGCCGTCAACACGCATGGCATCGGGAACTTTTCCGGCACGAGCAACGTGCGCCACGTCACGTTCACCGAGTTGAAGGTGAGCGACATCGCCATCGGAATCGCCCTCGACACGTTTGATGGCGGCGTCTACGACGGCGTGACCGTCACCCACAACCTCATCACGGACACGCAAGGCACCGACGCGGGCTGGGGCTACGGCGTCGAGATGACCAACGCCCGCAACGTGGTCGTGGCCCACAACACGATCGAGAACGCCACGCGCCATTCGATCTACGTGGCGCGCTCGGCTCCGGGCGCGAACATCCTTATCGAGCGGAATCGAATCCTCGAGCACGATCGCGACGGCATTCAGCCGCGCTGGTTCGCCGCCGCGATATCGATCAGCCGGGCCAGCAGCGTGAAGGTCGCGCACAACGTGCTGTTGAACCCGCGCGCGATCGGCATCAGTATCGAGCGGGACGACATCCTCGGGCGACCCGTCACCGACATCACGCTTCTGAACAACCACATACTGAACGCCTGGTACGTCGGGATCTGGGTGACGACCGGACAGACGCACACGGCGCTGGGCAACCGGGTCGTCCCGCGTACCGTGAACGCCACCCCCAACCCGCAGTGGCACGAGCCGGTCAGCTTCTTCGACTTCCCTCGCGGCGTCGCGACATCAAGCGGTCTTGCTGCGCCGCTGGCGCGATGGGAAGACCTGGATGACGTCGCCGAGGTGAACGGAAAGGTCTACACGTTGCGGAACGGCGTGGTCGACGAGATCGTGCCCTATGCCTGGACGTTTCGAACCGCGGTGACGCAGTGGACCGACGCGACCGGCCTCATCGGCCTGCAGCCCGCACCAGGCCAGACCGGAACGCTCGTCCTGAAGCGGGGTTTCGGCGTTTACCGGCTCGACACGACCGCCTGGACGCTGCAGCTGATGTGCTCGGGCTGCATCGTCAGCGATCCAGGTCCGTGAGCAATCATGCGCGTGGCGGTCGTATTCAATCGGGCGCGCACAGCTCGCGCAAACGCAGGATGTGCTGCGCAAGCATCCACCGATTGCGATCGAACCGATCGTCCGGCCAGCCCGTGTCGTAGACGCGCCGCTCCTTGAGCACCTTCGTCACCGCGGCGAGGTCGACCGAGTCGAGGATTGCCTCCAGGTCGGATTCCGCCCGGTCCGCCGCGTCGCCGTGACCGAGGGCACGGGCCTTGTCGATCCAGCGCTGCAGCGTGTAGACGTAGCGCCCGTCGTCGATACCCTCGCGCACGCCCTCGTACAGCGTCACCGGCAGCACGCTCGCGTCGTCGTCGGTGTGGTTGCCGAAGTCCATCAGCGTCGTGTCGAGGTAATTCTCCGGATCACCGCTGCAGGCCTCGAACGTCCACGGCATCAGCCCCCGGTAGCCTCCGCGCCATAGCCAGAATCCATAGGTGATCCGCGCGCCCGCCACCGGCGTGTGGTCGTTGTCTCCGCCCGACACGTGGTTAGGGTAGAGCCACTGCACCACGCCCCGCTTCCGGTCGACCTCCACCTCGTCGGGCGAGAGGCTCGGCCAGAAGTTGCACCAGAAGTCGGCGTAGGGCTTCATCGGCGCGAAGGCCTCCTCCGCGGGATCGGCCGTCACATAGATGCGCACGTCCGGCACCTTCCTGATCGCCTTGAACAGCGCGACCATGAAGTCCATCGAGACCGGCGTGGAGCGCGTCGGCTCGTCGATGGGGTAGTACAGCAGTTCGGGAAGGCCGCGCAGCCGGCGCTCGGCTTCGAAGGCCGTCACCATGCCCGTCACGTCCTCGAAGAACGCCGGCGGCGGCATTTGGATCCCCTTGATGTGGCTGGGGATCTGCTTGCCATCCATGTGATGCTCGTAGAGATCGCGCAGCGGGTTGGTGAACTGAACGACGACCGGCTTCTCGGTATCGAGGCCGTGGCGGCGCGCCAGGTCGAGGCGCGCCTGCAGCGTGTCGAAGTTCGCGATCCAGGTGTCGCCCGCTTTGCGGACGCTCTTGCTGTCGATGCTGTTGAGAAAGGACGCGTAGCCGTGGGCGGCCATGCTGGCCATGTCGTTCTCGATCTTGCGCGCCCACCAGCGTCGCGAGAAATCGTCGGGCGCGTCGCGCACGAAGAAGTCGCGGTACCGGTAGTAGGTGCTGTAGATGATCGAGGGATCCTTCTGCAGCTTGATCGGCAGCACGCGCAGCACGAGGGGCAGTTCGGTCGCCGCCTGCCCGTCCAATCGCAGCTCCACCCGGCCCCGGTAGGTGCCCGAGGCCGCGAAGGGCCCGACCCGGACCGTCATCCAGGCGCGGAAGTTCTCGCCGGCGGTCAGCGGCTGCGGCCGTTCGAAACGTGGCAGAACGTCCGGTGCCCGGTAGTACTCGCCGAACATGCCGTAGCCGGGCTTGACCCACTTGTACTGCACGAAGCGCCGCTCGACGTCCGACGACGGGATCACGTCGTCGTTCTCCGATACCAGGTCGCTCACTATGATCTCGGCCGTCGCGAAATCGCGCAGCGGCATCACGGTGAAGGTGAGCGGTTCGTACTCGTCCGGCGATGCGAAGGTCTCGAGCACGCGATCGAAGTCCGCCCGGCGCGGGACCGTGTTGGGCCAGACGTTGGCGATCCAGGGCCGCCGGTGGACGACGAAGCCTCGCGCCTTCTCCTGCGCCGTGTACGTCGGCGGGGGCGTCGCGTCCACGTGCGGCACGTGCTTCCACTTCTTCGAACCGAGTCGTCCCGGGTTGGCTCCCGCGAGGACGCGGTCAGGCAGCAGGTGGATGATCTGCTCGAGCTTCGGGACCTCGTTCGCTTCGAAACCCGGCCATGCCGTCATCGGCACGACGACCAGGGCGTTCAGCCCCCACTTGCTGCGAGTGAAGATGGACAGGTCGAGGTGCCCGTCGCTCGACGCCTCTCCGTCGAGTCGCAACGCCCGGCAGCGGGTCTCGCCGTAACCGGTCGCCGTGGCAGAGTGCGTACCGTTCGTGATCCGAACGTCCCAGATCTGGGCCCGGTCCTTGCGCTCACCGGTCCCGGGACCGACCATGATCCAGACGCGGTATCGCCCCGCGGGCGCGTCGATGCGCAGCGTGGCCGCGCCGCGGCTCTCGACGCGGTCCTGGCGCAGTTCGTTCGTGTAGACGTCCTTCTGAAACGAGGTGTCGGGTCGCGGTCGATCGAAGGCGGCGAGGCCCGTGGTGTCGAGCCAGCCGACGTTCGCGTCCTTGCCGTATGAGGTTTCGGGCGTCACCTGGGTGAAGCCCGACATGACGGCGGAGTCGGCCGCGCCGAAGTCGACGCGGACGATGTCCGCGCCGGCAGCGACCGCGACGAGCCCGAGCAGGCAGGTCGACGCAGGAACCAGATGGTGTTCCCGGCTCAGTGTTGGGTTAACCATTGATCGGATCGGCGCGGAATTCGTATGGGAAGTCCAACCCTCCGGGCCGAGACGGCCCGGCTCGGCGATAGCCGTGCAATTGGGCCCTTATTCGTCGGGGAACCACCAGATGAACGAGCCGTCGTCGGGTGGCAAACCGTCCCAGTACCAGGCGACGTGGCCGTCGCAGAAGACGGTGTTGTATCCCTCGTCGTGAATGCCCGGGCGAGCCTCGTTGAGGCCGCTCTGGGCCCTGACATACCCGGTGTGGTTGCCCCAAGGCCGGTCGGGATCCGGCGGAATCGCGCCGTGGGTGAAATCGGCGAAGCCGGTTGCCAGGTCGTTCGTGACATCGCCGCCGCGCACCTGCCAGAAGATCCACTGGTCGTGTTCGCTGTAACCCGGGACCAGGCCCACGGCGTAGGAGGGAGCTTCGCCGAGCATGACCGTGGCCGAGGGCTGGGGCACGTTCATGGCCAGGATCTTGCGCGGCGAGCCGTCGGAATTCGACGTGAGGGGAAAGGTCGTCTCGCTGGCGACCCAGACGTTGATGGCGTGGCTGCGCTCGTTCGCCTCGGCGGGGGCGGTGGGGCACAGGAACGCCTTGTTCTGCCGCCACGCCCTGCGGATCGAGGCCAGTTCGGGCCGGCTCCGCGGCGGTTCGTCCTCGCCGAGATAGGGCCCGATCCGAATGTCCCATGTGTTGCCGCGGTCCCCCCAGATTGCCGGCGGGTAGTGGCCATTCTCGTCCCCGCTGTAGACCTGCATGGCCACGCCCTGGCCCTTGGCGTTGCTCATGCACATGATGCGCCTGGCCTGCTCGCGCGCGCGCTTCACCGTCGGCATCAGCAGGGCGATCAGCAGGGCGATGATCGAAATGACGACGAGCAGCTCGATGAGGGTGAACGCCCGCGCAAAGAGATGCCCTCCCTGGTCAAGGGAGGGCATCTTCGAGTTCACTTCGGCGCACGCTCCATCCCGCCTTCCGCCGCGTCCTCGTCGCGCCGGCCCAGTGGGAAGAGCGTGCATTGCGATATCCAGTCTAGCAGCCGGTCTGGTTACAGATCATAGTCCGTCTCAACGACGGCGCCGCAGCGCCAGCAGGCCGCCGAGCGTCATCAGGCCCAGCGTCGCCGGCTCCGGGATGACCTGGGCCAGGACGTTGTCGATGTACAGGATGCCGGGGGAATCTGACACCTTCCAGGTATAGCCGACGATCTGCTGAATCCCGGGGAAGTTGCTCTGCGTCAGATCGGCGACGACGCTGTTACCACCGACCGAAACTGTCATGGAGTCGCTGCCCACCACGTAGGTGAGCTTGTACTCCTCCCAATTGCCGTAGTTGGGGACGAGACCCGTGTCGAATCCTGACCCGGCAACGTTCTCCGGTCCGACGCGGATGTTGTCATCGGGCCAACCGGGCAGGTCGTCCCTCGTCAACTGGCTTAGTAACGTCGCGGTAAACGCGATGTAGTCGCCGATCACCTCCCTGAAGTTGAACTCGAGGCCGTTATTGACGCTCCCGTCGTACCACGTCTGCCACGACAGCTCGAGGATCTCGCCCGCAGTGACGGGTCGGGTGAAAGCCATTGACGCGCTGATGTTGGGGCAGCAACCGGTAGCCTCTCGGAAGATGTGACCCTTGCCCGTGCCGGCGAAGGCGTTGGGGCCGACGCCGTCCGAGTTCTCCACTATGTCGCCTTGCCCCTGGAACAGAGGCTCGTCCCAATCGCCGATGGTGGTGCTGGGATTGTGGAAGTCACTGATGTTGCCGATACCGGTGCGGCCCTCGAAGTCCTCGGAACCTACCACCTCGAACGCGGCAAAGGCCACCGAACCGCCGAGGCAGAAGGCCAGCGCCATGGTCAGCGTTGCGATGCGTGCATTCATCGTTGTCTCCTTTTCTCTTTCGATATGCTCGCGTCACGCCACGAGCATGTGACTCGAAAACTCCCAGGTTACGCCGCGCGCCACGATGGAGCGCGGAATTTCGTTTGCAGTTACAAGCGGTCTCCCATGCATTGACAGGCATGCCAGATGCCACCTATTTGTATTATGACCCTGATGTCAGCCCCGTCAAGACGGTTTTCGCACCTCCAGGCGGCCCTCGTCGCTCTCCTGGCGCTTCCCTGCCTTCCCGCAACCGCCGCTCCTCCCGGGTCCGAGCCGGTCCGCCACCTCGACGCCTTCGCCCGGGCGGGTCGCTGGACTACCGGAGAACTGGAGGTCTCCGCCGCGAAGGAGCCTCTCGCGGATGGTCGGCCGACGCTCCACGTACGGATCGACATCGACCACCAGGGCCCGCCACCGCACCCGATCGGCTGGCCGCGCATGTACCTGCAGATCGCGGGCGAGGAGAAGGGATGGGAGGCGTTCGAACGCTTCGAGTTTCAGGTCCTGGGGCGCACGACGCACCCGAAGAAGGGCATGCCGTTCATCCTGACCATCATGTGCCCGGACAAGGACACGGGCGCGTCACTGGAAGTGAAGGTCGAGAAGCCCGACACGTGGGTCCCGGTTTCGGTCCCCATCAAGTCGATCGCCGACCTCGGGCGTCTCGGTTCTCTGCTCTTCTACATCGGTGAGAAGCATTACGACCACGGCGAGCACGCCGAGTTCTTCATCGGCGGCTTCCGCCTCGTCGGCGGCACCGCCCGGCCCCATGCGCCTGCCGTCACATTCACGAAGCTCGACCCGGATCTGCTTGACGACATGGACAGGGTCAAAGGCTGGAACGTCCTGAAGGACGCGAAGACCCGCCCCGCCGACTCGAAGGCCCAGGGACGCGGCGCGATGCATGTCGATTTCCCCGGGCGCGTCCGCAAGAAGCTGCGCCGTCGTCCACTTACCCAGCGCCTGTCCTGGAACGACTACGAAGGCATCTCTTTCCAAGTGAAGGGTGACGGCTCCGACTCCTGGGGTTGCCTGGCCATCCAGGGCTGGGCCGGGCGCCTCTCTTACGTGCACTACTTCCCGCTGGCGAGCGCGCAGTGGCACCAGGTCACCGTGCCGTGGCATCGGTTCAGTCCCCAGGGTCAGTTCCTGCCCATCGGCGTCCCCGGCGGCCTGCCGCCCAGCGGCATCGATACGATCGAGCTGGGCGACCGCTGGACGTGGGGGGCCGACAACGAAGCGCTGGCGCCTTACGCCTACGACATCGACGAGATTCGTCTCGCGCCGAAGGCGGGCAAGGCGCCGCCCCCACGCAAGCCGCGGCCGATCGACCAGGTGCTGAAGCTGCTCCGGACCCGCCGACCGGTCGTCATCGCCTGCGCCGGTGATTCGATCACGGCGGGCGCAGCGCTTGCCGATCCCGCGGCGCAGCGCTACCCGGCGCAGCTTCAGAAGATGCTCCGGCAGCGCCTCGGCAACGAGACGGTGACGGTCCGTGGCCTCGGGGTAGGGGGCGCCCGCTCGACCGACGGGCGGGCGTGGGTGGAGCGCGACCTGGCGCGGAAGGCCCCTGACCTGGTCACGATCCTCTACGGCTACAACGACAAGAAGAACAGCACCGCGTCGTACTTCGGCCACTCGATCGAGGACTACGTGGACCGGATCGCGCGGGTGACGAAGGGCCGAACCGCCGTCCTGCTGCTGACGACGATTCCCGGGAAGGACGCGGCGTACTTCATTGTCGACGACATGGCCGAGGCAGTGCGCGACGTCGCGGCACGACGCGGACTTGCCATGGTCGACCTCAACCGCATCTTCAAGGAGACGGCCGGGCCGGCGCAGATCAGCGCATACTTCGCCGACATGGCCCATCCCAACGAGAAGGGGCAGGCGCTGATCGCGCGGAGCATCGCCGACTTCCTGCTCGGCGATGACTCGGCCCGCGCGCCCGCCGTGGCGCCGACGCTGCGCGTGACGAAGACGGCGGCGACGACGCGGATCCGGGCCCATCGAATCGTGAAGACCGACAAGCCGCCCGTCATCGACGGCCGTCTCGACGAGGCGATCTGGACGCGGGCCCTGCGTTTCGAGACCTTCAAGGCCCTGGAAGGCGGCGAGCAGGAGAGCCCGCCGACGACGGCGCTGCTCGCTTACGACGAGGACCATCTCTACGTCGCGTACTGGTGCGCCGAGCCGCACATGGAGCGGCTGTCGGCTTCGGAGACGTCACACGACGGGCCGGTGTGGCGCGACGACTGCGCCGAGATCTTTCTGAACCCGTCGGGCGACCGTCACCTCTACTACCAGGTCGTCGTGAACGCGGCGGGTGTCATGCGCGACGGGGCCTACGACGGTGGCCCGTACGCCCAGGACCTCGATTGGGAAAGCGGAACCGAAGTCGCGACCACGCGCGGGGACGACCACTGGACGATGGAGCTGAGGCTGCCGATCGACAGCCTCAGCCTTCCCGCCTCGGGTGAGCCGTGGACGTTCCAGCTCGGCCGCACGCGCTGCCCGGTGCCCCAGCACATGACAATGCTCGGCTCGCCCATGAAGCTGTACCACAACCCGGCGCTGTTCGACCGGCTCGAGGGCTTCGCCTTCGAAGACAGGCATGTCGGCTTCGTGGGCGCGTCGCTCGGAGAGCTCTATGAAGGCCGGAACATCGCGCGGGTCGAGCTGCGCAATCCGGGTTCGGTGCCGCAGGACGTGCGCGTCACCGTCGACCTCGAAGGAGAGGGTGAGGTTGGAGCGCTCGAGACCCGCGTGCCCGGAGAACGCGAGAGCGTGCTCGAGGTGCCGTGGAGGCTGAGCCGTGTGACCGAGCGGGTCGTCAGGCTCGACGTGCAATGCGGAGGAAGGCGCGTCGGTGGCGTACAGCGGCGTATCGCAGCAGTCCCGCCGCTTCTGGGGCGACCGCTGCGACGCACCTTCATCCGCAACGGCGAGCGCCGGCTGAATGTTGACGTTCCCGTGCACCTGGCCGAGGGCAGTCGTGGCGAGAACGTGACGCTGAACTGGTTACTACGACATCGCGACGGTGACGAGGTCGACCGCGGTCGGACGCGCGTGGTTTCCGACCGGGTGAAGGTTCAATGCCGGCCGCCGGAACCCGGGCGCTACACGCTCGACCTCGAGCTGGAGCTGTCGCGGCAATCGCGGACCACGGCGCGCGAGCCGCTGTGGCTGACCAGAGGTCCGTTCATGTCGAAGGAAGGTGGTTGATGATTGCCGAACCGGGCCGTCTCGGCCCGGTGTGCACTCCGAGCCATGATGAAGGTCATCTACGCACTCCTCGCGCTCTACGTCGCGATGCCTCTCTGCGCCGACGTGACGCTTGTCGATTTCGGTACCCGGGACTCGCCCGTGCGCCCCGGATTCACGCGGGTCACGCACGAAACCATTTTCGCCACCAACGGGATCGCCGGCTGGCTCGACCCTGCCGGTCTGGAAGCGCACGACCGTCCGATTCCGCGCGAGCCCTATCCTCCGATCATCTACACGACCGACACGCGCCGCGACACCGTGCAGGGCCGCAGTACCGCAACACTGCGTGTCGCGGCCGCCGATGGTGACGTGCGCATCTGGATGCTCGCGGGCCCGGGAGGCGGCGCGAGGGAGCAGGTCTGGGACATCGAGGTGAGCGCCGGCTCGTCCTCTGCCCGGGCCACGTACTACACGGAGAACGGCAACCGCGCGCTGACGCTGAAGGGCACGATCGGCGCCTCGGGTTACCTCGACCTGCGCATCACCACCCGCAGCCGCTGGGCCCTCAGCGCCCTCGTCGTCGCGCCCGCTGACGCATGGCCGCCTCCCACCGTCAAGAAGCTGCAGCAGGAGGCATTTCTCCTTCCGGACGACCAACTGGTGCGATGGGAGCATGCGCCACCGCAGCGCGAGAAGCCGCGCTCCGGCATGCCCGTCGATCGTTCCGGTATCGTCGTCTTTCGTCGGCCGTGGGTCACGAACATCTGGCCGGACGACATCCCTGCCGCTGACGAGCTGAATCCGACGGTCGAGGCGTTCGCCTGTCCGAACGAGTACGAGCCGCTGACGTTCACGATCCTCCCTGGGCGCGATTTCGAGTCAGTGATGGTCCGGGTTGCCGATCTCGTGACCGACGACGGTCACGTCATCCCGTCCTCCGACATCGAGGTCCGACATGTGCGGTACCGATGGGTGCGCCCGAACTACAAGGTTTTCGGTCGCTACTACCGCGCTCCGGATCTGCTGCCGCGATTCAACCGACCCGGGCCGCTGCGGAAGGACGAGCCCTTTCGCGTGTGGATGACGGTGCACGTACGCCCCGGCGCGCCGACGGGCATCTACACGGGAACGGCCGGGATTCTCCTCAAGGATCGAATCACGAAGAACGTGCCCATCCGGCTCCGCGTCCTGCCGATCGCGCTGGAGAAGGATCCGGCCGTCACCTACAGCACCTACTACAAGCACCCCACGGTCTACATCAACCGCGCGCCCGACGACTTCTCGCGGCAGTGGTGGACGCGCAAGCTCGAGAACGACATGGCAAGCATGGCCGCCTGCGGCTACGACGCCTTCCTCTGCAAGATCACGGCGAGCCGCCTCGAGGACGGAAGCTGGCGGTCGAATCTCGGCGACCTGGAGACGCACCTCGAAGTCGCGCGGCGGCACGGCCTGAACCGCCGGGGACCGATCCCGTGCCAGTTCACCTATACGCTGCGGAAGCTCTACCGGCGGCACGTCGACGACGCGACGCTCTCCGGCCACCTCAGCGGAATCCGTATGCCGCCGGCCGCATTCTTCGACGAGGTGACGGCGATCGTGGAGGCGTTCGAAGCGGACCGCAAGCGGCGCGGGCTGCCGGAGATTCTCTACTATCCGATCGACGAACCCACCACGGCGAAGGACTCGATCGAATTCATGGTCGCGATCTTCGCGGCGATCAGGAAGGTCCCGGGCGTGCGCACCTACGTCACGGCCGACCCGGCCAGGCCGGGCTTCGCGCCTCTCGCGCCGTACGTCGATGTCTGGTGCTCGAACGTGCCCAGCGTCACGCCGCAGCAGCAGTCTGAAGACCTTGACCGAGCGCGCCCGGTCGAGCACTGGTGGTACCCCAACCGCGTCGCGGGGGAAAACGACCATACGGTGGTCGCCGGCGCGCGGATGGTCTACGGCTTCGGGCGCTGGCGCAGCGGCTACCGCGTGCTCATTCCATGGCGGTTCGAGGCATTCCACGGCGCACCCGAGAACTACCTCGACGGCTACCACATGGATTTCTTCAACCAGACCGACGACGACGCGAGCGTTCTGCCCTGCGTCCGCTACGAGGCTTACCGAGAGGGAATCGACGATGGTCGCTACCTGTACACGCTGCAGCGCTGGATCGCGCGGGCCCGCGAGAGAGATCACACGGACGCCGCGAACGACGCCGAGCGCGACCTGCAGGCGATGGCCGATACGCTGCGCGTACCCATTGAGGATCACGCCCGGGCGGAGGCGTGGGGATGGAGCGCCGAGACCATGGATGACTTCCGGTGGATACTCGCCTCTCGGATCATGCAGTTGATGAGGCTGTGCGGAGAGGGGATGAATTGATCGCTCGATAACTTGCGGGGCACATGCGAGAAGACCGGACAACACTGATCCGCCCTGATCATCCGCGGCTGTTCTTCAACGCGGACACTTGGCCTGCGGTGGCGGCTCGGGCCGAGGGGCCGGCCCGGCGATCCCTTGATCGGATGCGGAGCCGGGTCGACGAAGCGCCCTCGGATCCGCAGCCGGCGGACTGGGGCACGGAGGCCGCCGCCGCAGCGTTCCTCCATCGCATGACCGGCGACGACGCCTACGCGCGCCGCGCCATTGACCTGCTGCGGGTGAGCATCGAGTTCTATCACGCCACCCGGCGGGCCATGAGGTCGGTGAGCTGGACGTCCACGACGCGCATCAACGCGTGGTGCGCCTTCGACTGGATCTTCGACGAACTGGACGCGCAAGCGCGCCGAGAGCTGGGCCGATCGTTCCTGGATCACGTCGAGACGGAGCAGCCCGGCGATCCGCTGCTGCCGATCCCCGAATGGAACTTCAGCGGGCCCGAGACCGGCTTCTACGGCAACATGAGCCTGCTGTGGTACGCGGGACTGGCGACCTTCGGCGCGGGTGTCGACGACGAGCGGGCCGGTACGTTTCTCCAGCGCGGGCGCGACACGCACCTCGAGATGCTGCGCCACCGCGCGGCCGCCGCCGCGGACGACGGAGGCACCGCGAGCGTCGCGCTGCTCTACGCCTTCGGTCTCTATCCCTGGGCCGAGTTCAACTTCCTGCACACCTGGGAGGCGGCTACGGGGCAGGATCTTGCCGCCGAGTGGCCGCACGTCGCGCTGTTCGCCAATTACGTCGCCTGGAACTGGCTGCCGGGCGCGCGCCACTTCGGGGCCGGCGACAGCTACCACGACGGCAACGTCATTCCGCTCGACCACATGTGGACCCACATGGCCCACGTGTCGCACTTTTACGGGCGAAGCTTCCCCACGTGCGCCGCGCTCGCCCGCTGGATCCTTGAAGAGGCGGATCGGATCAGCGGCGGCGCCGGACCCGTGGGCGTGACCCGGGCGCATAGTCATCGCTTCCTCGGCGGGCGCGACGTCTTTCCCGCCCACGAGTGCCTTCTCACGCGCATGACCGACACGCCGCCGGTCGGCCCGTCACACCTTCTGCCCCCGGCTCGCCATTTCGAGCACATGGGCCAGACGTTCATGCGCAGCGGCTCCGGTCCCGATGACACCTACGCATTGTTTACCGCGGGGGGGCGGGTCAGGCATCACCGCCACTACGACAACAACAACCTGGTGATCTACCGCGGTGGATTCCTGGCGCTCGATACCGGCAGCCGACCCAACCCCGGCCAGCACATGACGCACTACTACGGGCGCACGGTTGCCCACAACTGCGTGCTGATCCATATGCCGGGCGAGCAGGTTCCGGCCTACTGGGGCGAGGGGTCGGCGCCGGAAGAAACCGCGGCCCCGGTCCCCAACGATGGCGGTCAGCACCGCGAGCTGGGCTCGATCGTCGTCGCATTCGAGACGTCGCCTTCGTTTACCTATGTCGCCGCCGACGCGACCGCCGCCTACTCCGCTGAGAAGTGCACGCTCGCCCTTCGCCAGGTCGTGTTCGTGCCGCCGGACCACTTCGTCGTGTGTGACCGAGTGGCCTCGACCGACGCCTCGTACCCGAAGACCTGGCTCCTGCACACCGTGGGCGCGCCTGCGATCAAGGGCGATTCGTTTCACGCGGAGCACGAGAAAGGACGCCTGACCTGCCGGACGCTGGCCCCGGTCGACGCGCGCCTGGAGGCGATCGGCGGCCCCGGGCGCCAGTTCTGGTGCGGAGATCGCAACTGGCCTCTGCCGGAGGGGTTCGCGATGGACGGCTCCGAGGACACGCTCGGCCAGTGGCGTGTCGAGGTAACACCGCGGGGTGACCGCAGGGACGTCGTGTTCCTGCACCTGATCGACGTGGGGCCGAGCGGCGTCGATGCTTCGGTGAACGTCGCCGTCCCGATCCAGGAGCCCGGATGGACGGGCGTGAGCTTTCGCACCGCCGACCGCGCGGTGCGGATCCGCTTCGCGACGAGCGGGGGCGCCGGCGGCGACATTCGCATCGACCCCGGTCCCGACGGCCCACGCCTGAAACGCCCGCTCACCGAATCGGTGCTGCCGCAGGCGGGCATCGAGGGGGCATCACCCGTAGAATCTGGGGCATGAACGAACCGCGCCTGACCGCGGTTGAACGATGAACGATGAACGAGAATGGATGACCGCCATGAGAGGCAAGATCGTCCTGATCGGCGGGGGCAGCCCCTACTTCGAGACCGTGATCGGCGAGCTGGCCCTGCAGCCCGAGCTGGCCGGCTGGTCGGTCGTGCTCTACGACGTGAACCCCAAGTCGATGAGGCTGATCCGTCGGATCGGCGGGCGAATCCTGGAGATGACCGGCGCGAAGCTGAAGCTGTCGATGACGACCGACACCGCCCGCGCGTTCGACGGCGCCGACTTCGCCATCAGCTCGATCGGCGTGCACGGACCCGACGCCCGCTGGCACATGCGTGACTGCGAGGTGTGCGTGGACTTCGGCATCGTCCACACCACGGGCGACACCACCGGGCCGGCAGGCCTGTCGCAGGGGCTGCGCATCATTCCCATCTACATGAAGATCGCCCGGGCCATGGAGAAGCACTGCCCCGACGCCATCCTGCTGCAGCACTCGAACCCGATGAACCCGATCTGCCGGGCGATCACGAAGCACACCCGCATCAACGTGCTGGGCTATTGCCACGCCGTCAAGCAGGACATCGACTGGATGGGCGAGGTGCTCGGCATCGACCGCGACGAACTGGACGTGACCATCGCGGGCCCGAACCACATGTGCTGGCTCCTGGATGTCCGGCATAAGGGGCGCGACGTCTACCCGGAGCTGAAGCGGCGCATCCTTCGGGGAAAGCCCCAGGATCGCCACACCTTCATCCGGGAGGCGCTGGGCCTGCTCGACCTCGTCGCCATCGGCGCCGATCGCCACGCCATCGAGTTCTTCCCGCACGCGCGGTGCTGCACGGACGAGAAGAACCTGCCTTACAACTTCGTCGGCCGGGCCATCTCGATCCGCGAGGGCCGCGTGGCCAGGGCCCGGCGCGGCGAGCCCACCGAGGTGCAGCTCAAGGCGGCGGGGCGCCGGAAGATCCCGCGGCCGCGCCGCAGCCCCGAAGCGATGGGCGCGCAGATCCGCGCCATGGCTTTCGGTCCGCCCATCATCCACTACGTCAACACGACCAATCGCGGGGCCGTGCCGAACCTGCCCGACTGGGCCAACATCGAGTGCAAGGCGATTGTCGGCTCCGGCGGTGCACGCCCCGCGTTTGCCGGCGAGCTGCCGCCGCAGGCGGCGCGCTGGTCCATGGCCCAGGTCCAGGCCCAGGAGCTGATGGTCGAGGCGGCCGTCGAGGGCTGCCGTCGCAAGGCGCTCATGGCCCTGGCCTGCGACCCGATGATGCTGAACTTTGACGAGGTGGAGCCGCTGTTCGATGCGATCGTCGCGGCGCAGGGGCCGCGCTTGGCGCGGTTTCGCAAGAAAGGACCGTCACCGCGCCGGAAGGGAAGAAATTAAGCTATCAGTCATTAAGCCAATGGTTAATGACTGATAGCTTAATGAGAAGAATCATGATCATGAAATGCTCGCCTCATACCGCCTGCGTGGCCGCTTCGTTCTTCGTGCTTCTCGGCGCCGGGATCGCCGTCTGCGCCCCGATTCTGCCGAAAGGGCCGAAGACCGCGAGCATGGTCGCCAGCCTTCAGGGCGTCCGGAAGTTCTCGGTCGAGGTGCACGCCACGCGTCCGGACGTGCTCGATCAGATTGATCTGCCGATCAGGAAGATCGAGTCCCGCATCCGCCAGATGCTGCGGAGCAAGGGGGCCGAGGTGGTGCCCCCCGAGGAAGGCGTCGCCCGCCTGGTGATGCGGGTGGTCATCCTGCACGAGCCCAAGGTGCCCGATGCGGTCGCCTACAGCTTCTCGCTTCGCGTCGACCAGTCGGCGCGCATCGAGCGGCTCGGATCCTCGCTCCACCTGCCGACCTATACGATCACCTCCACCGGCCTCGAGCACGCGGACGACGTCAGGATGAACGCGTCGCGCAACTTCGGCCTCATGCTGGACGCCTTCGTCGATGACCTGGACAAGCTGGAGAGGCTGCCGGAGACGCGACGATGAGCGCGCCGAACCGAAGGGACCGGTTCGAACAGCAGGGATACCTCGTCGTCGACGACCTGCTGACGTCCGAGGAGGTCTCCAGGTCGACGGCGGAGGTCGATCGGCTGCACGACGTCGCGCGCGACGGTGACCGGCGCGACTTCGAAATCGAGCCCTTCGCGCGCAGCGAGGAGGAGGACGGTCGGCTGATCCTGCGCAAGATGGAGCGCACGTTCAAGTACTCGCCCTGGTTCGACGAGATGGCGCGGCATCCTCGGCTTGTCGAGATCCTGTCCGAGCTGCTCGGGCCACGCCTGCTGCTGTTCCGCAGCACGCTCATGCTCAAGCCGGCTCGCCACGGTTCGGTGCACGGCTTCCACCAGGACACTTCGTACTGGCCGATGCAGCCGCCGCATCTCGTGACGGTCAGCATCGCCATCACGGATGCGACACCCGAGAACGGGTGCTTCCAGGTCATTCCCGGCAGCCAGACGTGGGGCACCCGCGACGTGGAGGAATGGGGCGGCATCGCGCGCGGCCAGGACAGCGCGTTGACGGACCGCACCGACATCGACACCTCGCGCGCGATCCACGTGCCGCTCTCTGCGGGCAGCGTCCTGTTCTTTCACAGCGCGGTCGTCCACGGATCGGGCCCGAACCGGTCGCCGCATCCGCGCAATACGGCGCTCTACGCGTACTTCACGCCGGACGTGAAGTACGTGCCGCGTCGGGGCGAGCCGCCGGTGCAGTCGTATCGAGTCGTGGCGGGGATGGACGGGGCGAAGGAAGTCACGTTCGTTGCCGAGGAAGAGAATTAATCTTCCCCTCTTCATCGCGGCCAGAACCGACAATGCGCCCCGTACGCCATGACCTCCTCGAACAGGCTCATCCCGATGTCCAGGATCTCGTCAAGATCGAAGGGCTTCTCGACCACGCCCTGCGGGAACTCGAACAGCAGGGGCAGCCCGCCGCACGTGTGATGCAGGGCGGTGTGCAGGTAGAAGCCGCCCGTCGGCTCGGTGGCCGTGTACGCGCGCGGGCGCAAACCGTCCTGCAGGTGGCGCTGCCGGCACAGGGCGGCGATCTGCACCTGGTGGAGCTGGCAGGCAGGAGAGATCAGGTTTTCCGGGGCGATGATGAAAGGGGCCTCGACGCACGAGTGCAGCGTCATGAAGCAGTCCGGCGTCTCGCCGCGGATCAGGTCCAGCAGCGCGCGCGTCTCCGGGGCCACCTGCGGGGCGAAGAAGTCGTCGTGCTGGATGTTGACGCCGGCGTCGTTGTAGTAACCGCCGACGAAATCCATCTGTTCGACGGGCACCGGCTGCATCCGCTTGCATTCCGGCCAGCGCAGGATCTGCCCGTCGCGCATCCGCCCCTGGCCGTAATAATACAGATCGTCCATCGTGCCGCCGACCAGGTGGCGGATCGCGCTGCGTATCCGGCCGTCAGGCTGGGAAACGGGCACCATGACCACGCGCATGCCGGCGGCAAGCTCCGCAAGTCGCGGCCACGGCTTGCCGCGCAGGTCGCGGCCGGTCTGAATCACCTGGGCCAGGTTCACGCAGGCGGCGGTGCCTTCCATCTCGGCCCCGTGGAGGCTTCCGATCAGGATCAGCACGGGCCGGGCGCGCTTCGTCGGGTCGTAATAGTCCTCCGGGTGACCGGCGGCGACCGCGGAAGACCAGGTGGCGCGCCGCTCGATCGGATCGCGTTCACCGAAGGCCACGGCGCGGATGGGACGGCCGCCGTGCGAACGCCCGATGCTCCATACCTCGCCGGCCGTCACCCGGTCGAGGTAGTCGTTGACCTCGGTCCAGTCCACCATCCAGAAGGGCGGGGCTTCGAAGAACGAGGGGTTGCGCACTTCCATGGCGGCGCGTGGTCAGAGCGAAAGGCCGAAGTCGGAGAGGGCGATCATGCTATCAACTATCGACTATTGGTGATTTGTGATTTCGGAGAACTCCGAAGACTGCGAGGATCCTTTGATCAGTCTCATCGACGATCGTTTCGCGTACGGCAAAGCGGAGCACGAACGTTATGTCAGGGACGGCTTCCATGTCTTCGACCATTTCCTGAGCGACGACGGGCTTGCCGAGTGCCGGACCGGCATCGACCGGATGGTCGAGCAGCGACATCCGGAGATCGCACCAGATGCCATCATCGCGACGCACCTGGTCGAGCGCTGGGTCTGGCAGCTCGCGACACAGCCGAAGATCCTCGACATGATCGAGCGGCAGATCGGCCCGAACATCACCTTCTGGTCGTCCCACCTGATCGCCAAGCCGCCGCACACCGGGCGGCCCGTGCCGTGGCACCAGGATGGCGTCGAGTGGACGAACGTCAACGGCAACTTCGGCGCCAGCGTCTGGATCGCCTTCGACGACGTCGACGAAGCGTCCGGCACCATGGCAGTGATTCCGGGCGGGCACGCCAGGGGCGAATTGCCACGCATTCGCAACCAGGAAGACCACGACGTCTTCAAGTGGGACATGGACCCTGGTGAGCTGTTCCCGAACCTCGACGAGGTCAAGGTCTACTACAACCTCAAGGCGGGACAGGCCGCCATCCATGACGTCATGATGCCCCACGAGTCGGGACCGAACGCGTCGGATCAGTGGCGACGCGCCATGGTGTTCCGGTACATCGCGCCGGACGGCGAGCTCGGCGGCTCGACCTACTATGACTATCGCACCAACGAGCCGTTGCCGCGCGCGTTCTTCCTGGTTCGGGGCGGGGACGTCAACGGCCTGGGATTGCCGCGGCATCCATTTGACGAGTGAACGCGTGAGCCCGGGGATCAGGGCCGCTTCCACAGCGTGTCGATCACGGTGTCGTTCAGCGCGTCCTCGATCGCGCCGGGCAGGTCGATGAAGATCGACCGCTGACCGCCGCCGATGATCCGGTTGTTCGGCCGGCTGGGATAGGCGTCCTGGTCGCCGCCCGCGTCGATGAAGAACGCGAGCGACGTGCCCCCGTGGTAGTCGTTGCTGTTCGCCAGCGCCTGGTCGGTGTACAGGTAGGTGTCACGGCCGCTCATCTCGAGAAAGATCGACCAGCCGTTCATGGACGCCGCGCCCTGGCTGAACCCGCCGCCCTCGTAGCGATCGTCGCCCGACTCCTCGATGAACAGGCTCACCGCCTCGTCCCAGGCGATTCCGGTGACCACCGCGTAGCGCGTGGTGTACCGGTCGTTGCCGCCCGCCTCGATCATCACGCCGGCGGCCTGGTGGGCCGACCAGCCCTGCGCCCAGCGCGATCCGATGTACGTGTCGTCGCCGTCGCCCCCGCCGTAGATGATGCCGAGGCCGTAGTAGTACCCGCCGCCCTGGGTGAAGTTGCCGCCCTCGACGCGATCCTCGCCGCCGGCGTCGAAGAGAAGCCCCACGCCGCCCGAAGCATACGGTCGATAGCCGATGCCCAGGCCCTGTCCCCACCCGGAAAACACGCCCGCCGTGCCGTAGCCGCTCGGCTTGCTTCCCTTGCAGTAATAGTGGTCGTCGCCGTCGTCGCCGTCGTAGACGATGCCGTAGCCGTCCGGGAGCCCCAGCGCCTGGGACGCATGCTGGGCGGCGTAGCGGTCGTGGCCGGATCGGTCGGCGAGCACGCCGATGCCGAACTGGCCGACGCCCTGGGACAGGTCGACGGCGCGGTAGGTGTCGTCACCCTGCTCGTCGATGAGCAGGCCGACGCCGAAGAACGACGTGCCCTGCGCGTAGCGCACGCCGATGTAGCTGTCGTCGCCTTCGAGGTCGACCAGCATGCCGACGCCCATGTCGCCGCACCCCTGTGCGAACGGCTCGTGCGTCTCGTAAGCGTCGTTGCCATCGAAATCGACGATGACGGCCGAAGGCACCTTGCCGTAGCTCGAAGCGGCCTGCCGGTTCGCGTACACGTCATCCCCGCCGAGATCGTAGATCGCCGCAGCATCCGCAGAGTGACGATTGCGCCCGGTCCCGGCCACGATGATCTTTCCGTGCGGCGTATCTCGTTCGGCGACGACGCCCCCGGCAAGATCCGCATCACCCTGCGCTGCCGCCGCCTTGAGCGACGAGGTGAAATCCGGATGGACCAGCAGTGCCGTCAGCCGCGCCTGGAGGAACAACGCCTCGCTCTCGATCTTGCCGGCGAGATCGAGCAGGCGCACGCAGCGTTCCTGTCGCGGGCGGTCATCGTCGTAGCTGAGCATCTTCAGCTCGACGAACGCGTCGAGCAAGGCGATACGGTCGTCGCGGATCGCGCTGATCTGCTCGTCGTCGAACTCGCCGAACGCGTTGCGGTTCGCCTCGGCGGCCGCCTCGAGCACGGCAGTCGCGTAATCAAGATGCGCGTCCAGGTCGCCGCCCCGGTAGTCGGCAGCGGGCGGATTGAACTCGATCGCGGCCTGCGTGCCGCCGAAGCCGCGCAGCACCGCCCGTCCGTGGTCCACCCAGAACGCGGCATCGGCGGCGCCGCGCTTCGGCTTTTCGCCGACGGCATCGAGGACCTCGCGGGTCACGACCTCGAGGTGGTACGCATCACGATGGGTGTATCGGACGATCGGCAGGCGCTGCGGATCCGGCACCTGCTGGGTGCGATCGATGCGCGCCACCAGGTCGAGCCAGTCCTCCTTGTACGACATCTTTTCGAGCAAGCGCCGCGACAGCTTCTCGTACACGCTCGAATGGTCGGCGAGGTCAGGTCGGATCTCGTCGTTGGTCGGCGTGCCGCCGGGCTCGGGAGAGGTGCGCGGATACGCGGACACGCCGATGTCGATGGATTCAAGCTGCGGCGGCGCTTCCGGATCTTCGGAATCGTGCTTGAGCACCAGCAGGTTCACCATCTGGCCCGGCATCGCCTTTGCTCCCGCCTTGCCGAACGATCGGCTCAGGCGAATCTTCTCGCTCTCCCAGACCGCGCCGTCGAGGCTGACGAGGATGTCGCCCGTGCGCAGCCCGGCGGCATCCGCGGTCGAGCCTACCGGCACCCGGCCCAGCTTGATGCCGAACTTCGAGGCGTACCGTTCGTCCTCGGGCAGCGGCACGTGCTCGCCGCCGATGCCGAGAAAGACCTTGCCGCGGTAGGGGGCGGCGTCTTCCGCGGCGAGGGGTTGAATGACGGCGATTGCGATCGAAGCCATCCAAAGGAAGCTCACGCGAATTCGGCAGCGGCGCATTGACGTCTCCTGCTGGTTCTCGTGCACGGTGCGTGCGGGTATGGGCGTTCATCCGCGTGTCCGACCATGCTTCGGTTTCCGGACGCTTCGTCCACCACAGCGGTCTCGGGTACCCCGCGGGCACGTCGGCTGCAACGACCGGCATGGTCATTCGGGGCGCAGCCTCCCCCTGACTATTTCTCGACCGGCACCACGATGCCGCGAATGATGATGTTCTGGCAGAAGATGAAGACGATGAACGTCGGGATCGCGGCGATGATCACGCTGGTGTGAATGACAGCCTGCGGGGCCGAGATCTGAAGCTGGAACATCCAGACCATCAGCGTCCACATGTCCCGGTCGGGAATGATGATCAGGGCCATCATGAACTCGCTGTACGCCCCGGTGAAGGCGCCGAGCGCCAGCACGGCGAGGATCGGCTTGCTCAGCCCCATGGTGAGCGACCAGAACTTGGTCCATTCGCCGGCGCCGTCGATGTCCGCCGACTCGTACAGCTCGCGCGGCAGCGAGTCGAAGAAGCCCTTGAGCAGGAACAGGCCGTAGCCGTTTGCCATCGCGGGCAGGACCAGGGCCTTGAAGGTGTTGAGCAGGCTGACGTGCGTCTTCGTGTAGCCGAAGATCGACGCGACGTGCGGAGCGGCCCACCAGCCCGCGGTCACGCCGAGCACGATGGCCGCCATCGTGATCAGGACGTCGGAGCGCTTCGAGAGGTACCTGAAGCCCAGGAACAGGACCAGTGCCGCCACGCCGCCGCCGACCGCGAGGTTCCAGACCGGGAACTTCTTGAGCAGCAGGAAGGCGGGGATCATCGTGACCTCGCCCGGGAAGGCCATCGTGGCCATGCAGATGAGCAGCACCTTGTACTGGCTCGGCGGTTTGTATCGGCTCAGGGCATACGCCGCGAGAGGGTTGACGAGCAGCGTCGTCAGGATCATCAGGCTGCAGAAGATGATCGTGTTGCGGACGGCCCTGCCGTGCAGCAGCACGTAGTCGATGACGTGGACGTAGTTGCGCCGCGTCTCCTCCCAGCGGACGTCGCTCAGGTGATCGAGCATGTCCGCGTGGTCGGCGTCGGCGAGCGGCAGGGGCCGGGTCGCCGCGTCGGGGATGTTCCACTCGTCGCTTGCTTCGACGAACTCGACCAGCTCGTGCCGCGGCCCGCGCACCTCGAGGGCATCGAGCGCGCACGCGTCGGCGTCGCGGATGAACTGCGACCAGTCCTCCTGCGTGCGCTCGGTGCCGGGCACGGACGTCGGGAACTCGATTTCGTCGAAGGCCGCATACCGGGTCCCGTGGATCTTGTTATAGCTCTCGATATCGCCGTACTGCTCGGGTTTCGCCAGGAACGCGCGGTACGCTTCCGCCTGGTCGACGTCAATGCGGATGAACGTCAGGTTGAGCTCGCGGCGGACGTACTGCTCCCAGTCGTCGCGCTGGACCGGCTCGGCCGGGGCGCGGGCGTCGACGAAGACCTGGTCGTAGGACACGAAGCTGGACCCGTGGGCCTCGTTGTACTTCTCGATCGTGGCGTAATTCGTTCGCAGAAACGTGTACCAGTAGAAGCCGTCGATGTTGATCGGCACGCGGTGGTGCCTCGGCACGTTCAGCTTGTACTCGAGGTAGACGCTTTGGATGTCGCGCTCTTCGTAATCGTCGAGTGCGCGTTCGCGCCGCGTGAACTGCTGGTCGCCGGCGGGAAGCTGGACCTGCTGCCAGGTCGCGTAGCCGGTGCCGTAGTAACTGTTCAGGGCCCCGAGATCGCCGTCGAACCGATCGGACAGCTCGTTGCGGAACTTGCGGGCGTGGTACCGGTAGAACCGGTCGGCCTCCTGCTGGGCGACCATGAACCAGAGTGCGGGCCACTCGGCCTGGTCGCGGTAGGCGCGCCAGGCGTCGCGCCATGCGACGTCCGCGTCGCTCGCGGCGACGGCCCCGTCGGGGCCTGGCGCGGTGGCGGGCGGTTCGATCAGGCGCCAGCTTCTGTAAAGGGCCTGGTGCGTCGGCTCGAGCATGTCGACCCGAAGGTTGTAGCGCCCCTCGAGGTACTTGCGGTAGAGCACTTCGTCGTCGAACCAGAACGACGGGTAGATGGAGAGCGTTTCGCTGTCGGTCTCGCTCTTGAACGACCCCGAGAACATCATCAGGAACGGGTAGATCATCGTGATCGACCCGAGCGTCAGGAAGACGAACATCGCGGCGAAGATCATCCTGACCTTCACGGAACGCCGGCCGATGTTGCTGATGATGGGCATTACTTGCTCGACTCGGCGGTCTTGAACTCCACCTGGCTCAGGCGCTGAAGCTGGAACACCGTGAATCCGATCAGCATCGTGCCCAGGATCCACGCCTGGGCCGTCGCGAGGCCGAAGTTGAGGCGCGCGAACGCCGTGTACCAGATCGTCAGGCCCACGACCTCGGTGGCTCCGTAGACGTTGTCGAACGGCCCGCCGCCCGTCATCGCGAGCATGAAGCTCGCGGAGCCGCGGATCGCGCCGATCAGGGCGAAGATGAAGTTGATCATCACCAGCACCTTGATGGACGGGATGGCGACGTGGAAGACCTTGTGGCGGATCGCCGCGCCGTCGATGTCGGCGGCCTCGTAGATCTCCTCCGGAATCGTCTTGAGCGCGGCGAGATAGATCAGGCATCCCGGGCCCATCCCGGCCCAGACGATGGGCAGCAGGCAGAAGGGAAGGGCGAACCGGCTGTCGTTGAGCCAGTCGATGCGCTCGTAGTCGATCGTGCTGCCGAAGGTCGCGTTGATCCCGTCGACGACGTGTTCGACGATCTGGTTGATCGGTCCCGACGGTGAATAGAAGCTCTTCCAGAGGAACAGGACGACCGCGCCGCTCAGCACGGCCGGCAGGTAATAGATCACTCGGTACACGATCTTGCCTCGGGGAATCTCCTGGAGCAGCATCGCGAGGAAGATCGGGGCGAAGAACGCGAAGACCATGAAGTACGCGGCGTACTTCAGGGAGACCCAGAGCGAGAACCAGAACTTCTTGTCGAACAGCGCGTAGGCGAAGTTCTCCATGCCCAGCCACGTCGAAAAGCCGCGCACGTTGTAGTTCTGGAACGCCATCACCGTGCCGCGGGCCAGCGGGTAGTACTGCCAGATGATGATGGTCGCCAGGGCGGGAGCCAGCAGCACGTAGCACCATGCGTACTTGCGAATCTGCCAGCCTCCCTTGCCCCGCATCTGCTCGGGGGTGAACACCTTGAACACCCGCCAGAACAGGAGGGAGAACGACACGACCGTCACGATCACCGCCGCCCAGGCGAAGATCAGCCGTCGCTTCTTCTGCTCGGGCGTGAAGATCTGGAGCATCTCCTTGTTCCCGAACGCGACGAACTCGTCAAGGATCTCCTGCACGCGCGCCTTGCCGGACTCGTGCTCGCCGCTGTCGATGGACGCCTTGATCACGGGATCGGCCCAGATCTTGCTGATGGCGCGCGACGGGTAGTCATAGACGCGCTGGCAGTTCTTGCCGTAGGGCTCGGGCACGCCGCCGTCGAGCGCGACGTCGTAGGCCTCCTTCCAGCCCGGGGGGGTCTGGCGGATCAGCTCGGGGTATCCGAACTCCGTCAGAAGCTCGGGGTTCACGAAGCGCCCGTAGCCGTTCTCCACGAACATCTTCGTGCGGATTTGTCGCGCCTTCGGTCCGTCGTAGAAGTGGATGTACGCCCATGTGGCGTCGCGCCGCTTGTCGTCGTCGGCGAGGCCCGCGTAGATCCCCAACATTCGGGAGTTGAACTCGCTGCCGCGGAGGCCCGACGGTCCCATCGGCACGGGCCCGAAGCTGTACTGGTTCGGGTTATTCTCGATGAAGAATCGCGAGTCGAGGTAGGCGAATTCGAGACCGACCTTGACGTTCGTGAGTTTCAGGTCCGAGGCATAGATGATGCCGCGCGCCGTGTCGCCGCTGGGCGTCGTGAATCGCTCGTGACGCATCCGCGCCATGAAGAACGCGGCATCGACGGCTTCCGGCGTGTTGAAGACGCATCGCCAGACGCCCTCCTCGTCCTGTTCGACGACCCGACCCCCGGCCGAGTAAAGAAAGCTCAGGTACTGCCACCCCGCAAGGGTCGTGTAGATCGAGATGCCATACCGCTTCTCCTTCGGCTCGGTGAGCTTCTTGCCCCAGTCCATGAGCTCGTTCCAGCTCTCGGGCACCCGATCGGGCAGGCCGGCCTCCGCGAACAGGTCGCGCCGGTAGGACAGCGCCATGACCAGCGGTCCGATCGGGAACGCCCAGAGGTGGCGATGTCTTTTCGTGGGTGCGATGCCGCGCTCCGCGAGGTAGGGGCAGTCCTC
>NYZC01000320.1 GCA_002686995.1 Phycisphaeraceae bacterium
GGAATCGTTCGCAGAGTGGGTGGCTGGGGTCGAGCGCAGCCACCCAATCCTCTGGAGCAATCTGAATCATGCCCGCGTCAGCCGTCAGGCACCCCCACCAGATCCACGGCCAGAACCAGGCCGTGAGGCCGGCCGCGGTCCGGAGGATCGCCGCCCCCCTCGACGCGAGGGCCACGACGATGCTCCGAAATTCTGCGGGCGTTGCATCATCGCATCATCAAAAAAAAAGACGGATCGCCATGTTAGTATGGCCCGACGTCTCAACGAGCAGAGAGCCATCCTCCTTCAGCAAGGTATCCCGATGCCCGATCGCGACTCACCGGAGATCGACAATCTGCCGAACGGCGCGCCGGACCACCGGCGCCCACCGTACCGGCCCAACGTGATCAGGGCGCTCAAGTCGCGGCTGCTTTGGGCGACGCACCTGGTGGCGCCGCGTCTTGTCTTCGGCCCCGGTTTCGCGTCGTCGCGGCGCCTGAGCCGCGTCGAGCTCAACCTTCTCCTGTTCGAGCCGTGGTACCACGACTACCGGCCGCTCGGAGTGCGCACGCTGCAGCATGGCGGCATCTACGAGCGTAACCAGACGTCGAAGCAGGACGTGCTGTTTCCGATGATCGACCGGGCCATCGATCTCTGCCGTGCGAGCACGCAGGATCCGTCGGTGGTCGAGCTGTTCTGCGCCGACGGGTTCTACGCCAGCTACTGCGCCAGCCGGGGCCTGACCTCCATCGAAGGCGTCGATCTGGACGAGCACGAGATTCACAACGCCCGGCTGGCCACGCGCGTGCTCGGCCACGACGACCGGGTCACTTTCTCGCTTCGCAGCGTTTCCGATCTCGAACGGTCCTATGAAATCGGGATCTGCGCCGGCGGGCTCTACCACCTGACCGAGCCAGGCCGGCTGCTGCGCACCCTGACCGAAAACATCACGCACGCGCTCGTGGTGCAGTCGCTGATCTCGCTGGTCGACGAGTCGGAAGACCACTTCGAAGCGCCTGCGCCGGGCCAGGACTGGGGAAGTCGATTCAGCTACGCGCACCTCCGCCGGCTGCTCGTCGACGCCGGATGGCGCATCCTTGACGAGGCGCGCAACGAATTGGAAGGAAACGTCGGTGCCCTCCATCGCGGCTCAGCTTATTTTCTCTGCGCACCGCCGGAATAACGCCGGCCTTACCCGGAATACGCAATGAACCACGTCAACGTCGCTTTCATCGGCGCCGGGGGGCTCGCCAACGCCATGCACTACCCGTCGCTCGCTTCCTTCGAAGACGTCGAGATCGTCGGCATCTGCGACCTCGACGAGACCCGGCGAACGGAAACCGCGAAGAAGTTCTCGGTCGATCGCACCTTCGCCGACTACCGGGAGATGCTCGAGCAGACGCGTCCGGACGCCGTCTACGCGCTCATGCCTCCCTATCACCTGTTCGACATCGCGATGAACGTGATCGAGGGCGGCTTTCCGGTGTTCGTCGAGAAGCCGCCCGCGGTGACGACGGACCAGGCGCGGGCCCTCGGACGTCGCGCCGAGCAGATGAACGTCGTGACCGGCGTGGGGTTCCAGCGGCGCTATCAGCCGATGATGCGACGCTGCTACGAGCGGACGACGCAGGACGGCCCGGTGCACCAGGTCGTCGGCTCGTTCTACAAGCACCAGGAGCCCGCTGACCCTCACCCCTATTACCGAGGGGCGATCGACATCCTTCGGTGCGACGCCATTCACGTCGTCGATGCCGTGCGCTACTTCTGCGGTAGCGCCCCGGTCAGATCCGTGGCGTCCGAGGTACGGAACCTTGATGCACACTACCCGGTCACGTTCAACGCGCTGGTGCACTTCGAGAACGACGCCGTCGGCGTGATGCTGCTGAACTGGCGCAGCGGCCGGCGCTTCCTCAACCTCGAGTTCCATGCGAAGGGCGCCTGCGGCTTCGCCAGCATCGACGGCAGCGCCTCGGTGTGGGAGAAGGGCGACGAGGAGCCCGTCCTCCAGGAGCAGTTCAACCAGGAGAGCGACGAGGAGTACATCAACCAGGGCTTCCTCGCCGAGAACCGCGCTTTCATCGACGCCGTGAAGAGCGGCGAGCCCCCACACAACAGCATCTCCGACGCCGTCATCAGCATGGACCTGGCGGACCGGATCTACGCCAGCATGATCAACAAATAGAAACGCCGTCCTTCCCGCGCCGACGGCCGCTCGGTGATCCGCGCGCGGTATCCGTGCCCTCCTGGATCGAGGTCGGAACCAATCCTGTTGGGCACGGATTTCGCGGTGCGTACATCGGGATCGCCTCACCGGGCCGGGCCGTCTCGGCGCGGAGGGCGTTGCCGACACCGGGTCGGCGACGACCCGCTCGGCAACGCAAGTCGAAACGAATGCCGGGCCGAACAGGATCGGGTCCGACCCTGTTTTCCGCGTCGACGATTCGGGCACCCTCGACACGCAAACGCCGGAACGCCCCCGGCCGCGAACGGCCCGGCTCGGCGGGCGCTCGTGACGTCCGTGCGGTATCGGATCGCGGGCAATGGGTCAGGTGCGTCGCCGGACTCTTCTCCCGGCTGCGAGCGCCGCGATGAGCATCCATGCCGACGACGGCTCGGGCACGATCCGGTAGACGCTGCCGGACAGGTCGACGATGTACAGGTTGCCGATCGCATCCTCGCCGAACGAGACGATGAGGCCCGGCGGCGGCTGCCCGGCAAACAGTTCGTCCTCGATCGACTGAACGGTGCCGAACGGGTCGGCCGGATCGAATTGCCAGATCCGACCGCTGACCGTGTCCGCGAAGACGTACATACCCACGAGATCGCGCACCGGACCCCGGTAGACGTATCCGCCCACGACCGAGTTTCCCTGCAGTTCGTCGCTGCCGTGGCGATAGTCGTAGACGGGCTGCACGTCGCCGGCCACCAACGGCCCGCCCAGGTGCGGAATCAGCCCCTCGCGCCGGTTCCACGCGTAGTTGTCGCCGCCGGGGTTGGAGGCAGACTGGAAGTTGATCTCCTCGCGGGCGCCCTGCCCGACGTCACCGATCCACAGATCGCCCGTCGCGCGATCGAAGCTCGCACGCCAGGGATTGCGCAGACCGTAGGACCAGATCTCGTCGTCCCCCGACGTGCTCGCGAACGGGTTGTCGGGAATCGCGTAGTTCAGGTTCTCGTCAGCGAAGTCGTCGTTCTCCACGTCGATGCGCAGCACCTTGCCGAGCAGGTCGTTCTCCAGCGTCTGCGCGTTGTTGTCGGGATCGCCCTGCTTCCCGCCGTCGCCCGACATGATGTAGAGGTACTGGGGATCGGACGGGCCGACCTTCGGATTGAACCCGATCCATCCGCCGTTGTGGTTGCTTCGCGGCTGCACCCAGTCGATGACCGGCGTCGGCGTCGGATCGGCCACGTTCGGATCGCCGGCCGAGACGGCGTATTCGCGAATGACCGAAGAGAACGGGGAAGAGCCGCCGTCGATCGGCACGCCGCCGTTGGCGACCGTGGTGTACACGAAAAAGCGACCGTTGTTCACGTAATCCGGATGAAACGCGATGCTCTGAATTCCGCCGTCGCCGGTCGTCGTCGTATCGGACACGTCGAGAAACGAAGTCGGCAGGACCTGCCCCGTGGTCAGATCAAGAACCCTGATATTGCCGCTGCGCTCCGCGATGAACAGCCGGTCGGGGTCGCCGCGCGGCGCGGTGACGTACATCGGGTTGCTGATTGCCGTGGCGACCGGCTCGGCAAGCAACCCGGCGCCGGCACGTCCAGGGGCCAGCGCGACCATTGACGCGCCGATCACAATGGCGAAGAGATCGCTTCGGGGCATCTCTGTTCTCCTTCCGACCACATCGTAGCGCCGGGCCCGGGCCGAGGGAAGTGGATTGATTTTCTTTTCAAAACCCGAATACTGGCATCATGAAGACGATCCGATGGCACCGCGTCACGCGTCTGTTTCTTCCGTGCCTCCTGATCCCGCTCGCCGCTCTTTCCAGCGTCAGCGCGGACGTTGACCTGGCCGCCGTCCACGAATGGGACATCGTCACCGCGAAGGGCCCGCCGATCCCCGAGAATTACGCGTCCACAGAGCTTCAAGACCACTTCGGCCGTGCCACGGGCATCCGGATTCCCATCGTGGACGAGGTGGAGGGGCCGGACTGGCACATCTACGTCGGTGAGAGCGAGGCGATGCGCGCATCGCCGGTCGGTTTCAGCACGGCGGAGTTCGGTCCCGAGCAGTTGCGCATCGTGGTCGGCGCGAAGCACATCGCGATCGCCGGCGGGGCCCCGCGCGGCACGCTCTACGGCATCTACACGTTTCTCGAGGAGCACGTCGGCGTTCGATTCCTGACGCCCGAGCACACGCATTACCCCGAGCCGCGCGCGGCGCACCCGATCGACGCCGGCACGCTGGATTTCGATCCACCGTTCAGCTTCCGGTGGAGCTACTACGGCGAGGTGCTGCGCAACCCCGACTTCGCGGCGCGCGTGCGCTGCAACACCATCCTGGGTGACGAGCGGTACGGCGGCACGACGGGGCGCATCCTGATCAACCACACCTTCGGCCGCCAGATCCCCTCGAAGACCTACGGGAAGGATCATCCGGAATACTACTGCGAGATCGATGGCCAACGTCGCGCGAACGTCGAGAACGACTGGCACGACAACGAGCCGTGCCTGACCAACCCCGACGTGCTCCGGATCGTGACGGACGCGGTGATGAAGCACATCGCCGAGAATCCGAAGCAGACCAACGTCGCCGTCAGCCAGAACGACAACGACAAGTATTGCCGGTGCGGTCCCTGCTCCGCGATCGACAAGCGCGAAGGGACGCAGATGGGATCACTGCTGACCTTCGTCAACGCCGTCGCCGACCGCGTCGCGGAACGTCACCCGGAGATCAAGGTCGGCACGCTCGCCTACTGGTACACCCGTCAGGCCCCCGCCCGTCTGAAGCCGCGACCGAACGTGCAGATCCAGCTCTGCAGCATCGAGTGCAGCATGTTCCAGCCCCTCGACGACCCGGACTGCGACCTCAACGTCGCATTCTGCCGCGATTTCCGGAAGTGGAGCCAGATTTGCGACGACATCGCCATCTGGAACTACAACACGAACTTCCGAAATTACCTGCTGCCCTGCCCCAACCTGCGGGCCATCGAACCGAACATCCGTTTCTTCCGCGATCGGGGCGTGAAGGCCGTTTTCATGCAGGCCGCCGGCAACGCCGTGGGCGCCGAGTTCGCGGGGCTGCGCAACTACATCATCTCCGGCCTCCTGTGGGATCCGACACGCAGCGGGCGGAACCTCATGGATGAGTTCCTCGTGCTGCACTACCGCAGCGCCGCCCCGCCGATTCGCCGCTTCATCGATCTCGTGCACGACAACGCGGAACGAAAAGGGGTCACGGACAACTGCTTCGCGAACGCGGCCGACTACGGCATCGACGATGAAATCGTCGCGGCCGGCTTCGAGGCGTTCGACAAGGCGATGCGGCTCGCGGATGACGTCGAGGTGCGCAGACGCGTCGAGAGTGCCTCGATATGCGTGCACCGCGCCGCGATGGAGGACGCATGGCTCCACGTCCTCGAGCACTGGGACGACCCGTCACCCCCCCTGCTGACGAAAGCGGTCGCGACGCGAACACGACCGCACACGCGAAGGCTGATCGATTTGTGCATCCGTCACGGCGTCGACAGGTGGAAGGAGACCCTCAGGATCGAGGAGGCCGTACGGCGGTTGCGCAGGGTCTATGGCCTGAAGCCCGGCGAGCCATTCTAAAAGAGGCGATCATGAACGAACCCGATCTCACGAGCGTGATCATGGAGCGGAGCAGCCTCGACGGCATTCCCCTGTACCCGCTCGAGCCGCCGATGCGCATTCGGTCCTACACACCGGGCGACGCGCAACACTGGCTCGAAATCCACCACGATGCCGACCCCTACTTCAAGAACGGGCGATTCGAAAAGGCGTTCGGGAGTGACGAAGCGGAGCTGCTCCGGCGCCAGCACTACCTCTGCGACGGCGACACCGTCGTCGGCACGTCCACGGCATGGTACGACCAGGGCTACAAGGATGGCACGTGGGGTCTGGTTCACTATGTCGCGATCCGCCGGACCTACCAGGGACGCGGTTTTTCGAAACCGTTGCTCGCCTGGACGCTGCGCACGCTCGGGGACACGGGGCACGTGAAGTGCCTGCTGCGGACGCAGCGTGCACGGAAGGTTGCGATCAGGCTGTACGAATCGTTCGGATTCGTCGAGGTTCAGTAGATCGGGAGATCTGTCCGCGGAATACCTCTCACCGAGACACGGAGGCAGGGAGAAGGACACGGAGCGGAACAATGGAGGGCGGAGCTCCCGCGACGCCGCGGGATTTCTCCGACGGATCAGAATCCCTGTGAAGCCATACCGGAGTACCAGACATGCCCCTGTATCACGGACCGGACGAGCTTGCGGACTGGTGTGAGCTGAGACACTACGAGATCGTGCGCCTCGAGCCCGGGCAGACGCACCGGTTCGCGTGGATGGGGCCGAAGGAGAAGGTGATCGTCGGCAGCGGCCGATGCCAGGTGCGCTGCGGCGATCGCGTCGAGGAAGCGGAGGAGCGTGCCAACCTCGATCTCGCCGGCGCTCCTGGTGCTCCCGGCGCTCCTGAACGCGTAGCGCACTTCACGATCGCGCGCGTCGACGAGCCCACCGTGATCGTGCGGATGTGCGGTCGCTGGGGCGAAGAGGTCGGCGGCTCCGGCATCTTCGCCGTCGCGAACATCACCGAGGTGGCCGAGCGCGGCGATCCGGCGCCCTACGAGAAGACCACCCGTTTCGACAATCACTGGCACGACTGCGACGAGTACTGGATCGCGTTCGAGGGCAGCGCCGAGGTCATGAGCGAAGGCCGCCGGTACCCCTTCGGGCCGGGCGACTGCGTCGCGACGGGCACGGGCCATCACCATGACGTGCCGCGCGTGATCGAACCGCTGCGTGCGATCTATTTCGAGACGACGATGCTTCGGGAAAAGCGACGGGGACACCTCTGGGAGCATGAGCACGGGCCGGCCCGGCCGGATCCCGCGAAGGTCTGAACGGGCGCGGACGGGAGAACCACGGATGGAGGATGGATCCGATACCTGGCAGACCCCGAACCGAAAATTTTCTTTCAGAATCGCGGAACAGGGGCTTGGCGCCGGTCGATCATGACGGTATATTCTGTTAGAACTGAAATTTCAGAATCGAAGTAAGGATTCGATTCATGCAGCTGAACCCGATCGAACGCAGATTCATCCTCCACTGGGGCGAAATGGGCTCCAGGTGGGGCGTCAACCGGACCGTGGCCCAGATCCACGCGCTGCTGTACATCCGGGAGGAGCCGATGAACGCAGAGGAGATCGCCGAGACGCTGCAGGTGGCCCGGTCGAACGTGAGCACGAGCCTGCGCGAGCTCATCGGCTGGGGGATCGTCCACACCGAGCCGGTGCTCGGCGATCGGCGGGACCACTACGTCTCAATGAAGGACGTCTGGGCGATGTTCGAGAAAATCCTCGACGAACGCAAGCGACGGGAGTGCGATCCGACGATGGACGTGCTCGCCGAATGCCTCGCGGAGGCCCGCCAGCCGGGCGCCCCCGACGGCCTGGCCGAGCGCCTGGCGGAGATGCAGAAGTTTTTCGACACGATGTCGACCTTCTACCAGGCGCTGCGGCGCCTGCCCACCGGCTCGTTCCGCAGCTTCTTCCGCATGAGCAGCAGGATGAAGAAGTTCATGGGCCTGTCGGCCTAGCGCCGCGACCCGGAGTTTTTTTTGCGATGTATTTCAGTTATTACAGAAATTACAAATCAAAACGACGTAATCGGGCCGCCGCCGTGGCCGCCCTCCATCTCGCGACCGCGATCCTCCCAACCAAGGAGACTTTCCATGACCGATTTCACTGTCTGGGCGTACCTGTCGTACCTGATCGTGAGCATCCTTCTGACTGTCTGGGTCGCCAGGACGCTCTATCGCAACGGCCGGATATTCCTGGTCATCGCGTTCGGCGGCGACGAATCGCTGGCCGACTCGATCAATCACCTGCTCATCGTGGGCTTCTACCTGATCAACATCGGTTTCGTGACGCTGGCCCTGCGCCAGCGCTCGGGACCGGACGCGGCGGACCTGCGTGGCGCGATCGAGATGCTGAGCACCAAGGTCGGCATCGTGCTCGTCGTCCTCGGCGCGATGCACTTCTTCAACCTCTACATCTTCAATTACCTGCGCCAGCGCTCCGAAGTGACCGGGACATCCGGCGAACCGGCGCTCCTCGAGTCGTCCGCGGACTGAACGGCGCGGCCCGCGTCGCGGTGCTTCCCTGGCTCGCATTCGGTTCGCTGTCCGCGATCGCCGTCATCGCGGGCGCGCGGCATCCGGCATGGGGTCGCATGTGGCTCGTGACGGCCGCCATGTTCATCGCGTGCAAGCTGATGACGCTCCATCGCGTCGCACGCCCGCAACCGACGACGCGACTCGCCGGCTACCTGCTCGCCTGGCCGGGGCTCGACGCATCGGCGTTCCTCGATCGATCGCGCCGGGTCACGCGCGACCACGTCGCTCACTGGATCGCCGCGACCAGCACCGTCGCGACCGGCGCCTCGCTGATCTGGATCGCATCGCGACACGCCCTGTCGATCCACCCGCAGTTGGCCGCCTGGACGGGGATGACGGGCCTGGTCCTCCTGATGCACTTCGGAACGTTTCGGCTCGTGAGCCTCGGATGGCGCGCCGTCGGCGTCGACGCGCGGCCGCTGATGGACGCGCCGCTGCTCGCGCGTTCGCTTGGCGAGTTCTGGTCGCGCCGCTGGAACACGGCCTTCCGTGACCTCGCGTATCACCACGTCTACGTGCCGGTGCAGCGGCGCGTCGGCGCGACCGCCGCAACGATCGCGGTCTTCGTGTTCTCGGGCGCGATCCACGATGCCGCGATCTCGATCCCCGCCGGAGGCGGATACGGCCTGCCCACCAGCTACTTCCTGCTGCAGGCGGTCGCGACCCGATTCGAGCGGTCGCGATGGGGACGGCGGCTCGGCCTGCGCCGGGGCTGGCGCGGCCGCGCATTCACGTTCGCCATCGTCGCCCTGCCTGCTCCCATGCTGTTCCACCGGCCGTTCACGATCCAGGTGATCCTCCCGTTCCTCGACGTCATCGGAGCCCTCTGATGGAAGCGCAGGAAATCATGATCCGACTGGCCGGCGCCGCCCACTTCGGCATTCTCCTCGCGAGCGCGCTCGTGCCGCGGGTGCTGGACTGGCGAAGACAGCTTCGCTCGCTCAGCGCGCTGTCGCGTCACCTCGTCTGGGTGCACGGGGCGTTCATCGTGCTCGTCATCGTCGCCTTCGGCACCATCTGCGTCCTGAACGCGTCGGACCTGACGGCAGGATCGCCGCTCGCCCGCACGGTCTGCACGATCATCGCCGTGTTCTGGGGCGCGCGACTGGTGGTGCAGATCTTTCTCTTCGACGCGCGTCCCTACCTGGACCGGCGTTCCCTGCGTCTCGGCTATCACGGCCTGACCGCCGTGTTCACCTTCATCACCTTCGTGCTTGCGTGGGCCGCGCTGGCGCCCGCAAGCCCTGTCACCTGAACCTGGGAGACCACACATGAAGCTGCTCACGATCCTTCTGCTCACGGTCGGCGCCACCCAGATCGCCGTGGCCTTGCTCAACTTCTTCCTGATCCGCCTGCTCGGCTGGCGCGAGGACCTGCGGAAACTGTCGCTGCTGCCGCGACAGGTGTTCGTGGTTCATCTCTGGTTCATCTCCATCACGCTGCTGATCTTCGGGATCCTCACGTGCCGCTTCGCCGTCCCGATGGCGGAAGGCACGAACCCCGTCGCGGTGTGGCTGGCGGGCGCCGTCGCGCTGTTCTGGGGCATTCGAACGGTATTGCAAGCCACCTACTACAGCCCCGAGCACTGGCGCGGCAAGCCTGCGCAGACGGCCGTGCACGTCTTCCTGCTTTGCGCGTACGGCGGCATGACGGCAACCTACGCCTGGGCCGTCCTCGGAGCCTGACGATGATCTTTCGCATCAAACATCGCTGGCGCATCGCCGCCGCCGTCACCGTGGCCTGGGCCGGCGTGAACTTCCTGCTCGGTGGATGGCACGGCGTGACGGGCGGGAGGCTGTCGCTGCCGGCCCAGATCGGAATCGGCGCCGCCGGCGCGGCGCTGGCAATGCTGATCAACGGCGCGCTGCACGAAGGTCTGAAGCGCCTCGTCGGCGCGCCGTACGTCGCCCGCTTCGATGCGTACGCCCGCGATGTCATCGACGGCATGCGCGGGCGCGAGTGCGTCGCGGGCGGCCTGATGGCGGCACTGGCGGAGGAGACGTTCTTCCGAGGGGTCGTGCTCCGGGCGATCGACGGTCCGGTCCTCGCGGTCGCCGTCAGCGCCCTGCTCTTCGCGGCGGCTCACTGGCTTCGACCCCGCTACTTCTGCTTCTGGCTCTGGGCCATGTGGGAAGGCGTTCTCTTCGGCACGCTCTACGTGGCCACCGGATCGCTGCTCGTTCCGATGATCGCCCACGGCCTGCACGACCTCGTGGCCTACCGCCTCTTCATCTTCATGACCTCCGGGTCGAGGGGGGCATGTTCATTCGCGCCATCGAGCATGACGGCGTAACCGGCATCTACAACGCCACCGGCCCGAATCCGGTGACCAACGACGCGTTCATGCGCGAGATGCGCCGCGCCCTGCATCGCCCCTGGTCACCCCCGGTTCCGACACCGCTCGTACGGATCGGCTCGTTCCTCATGCGCACGGAACCGGTGCTCGTGCTGACGGGACGACGGGCAGTCCCTGCGCGGTTTCTCGGCGAGGGATTCGAGTTCATGTACCCGACGCTGGCCGGCGCCCTGCGGGGCCTGGGCGATCCGACGCACGTGTCAACCTGGAGGGTCATCGACGGCCTGTCCGGCGTGCTCTGAACTCGAGCCTTTTGCCAGGCACGCCGTGATCCCCCGATTGGAAATCTGGAACCAGTTGCCCTCAGGGTCATACCCATCGCAGATCTCGAGTCCCTCGTAGCGCGGTGATCGGCTCCTGTGCACCTCCCCCATCCTGACGCCCCTACCGACAAGCTCCTCGCGGACCGCTGCCACATCCGCGACGCCGAAGACGATCTTCACCCCCGGATGCCCACGTTCCGACTGCGTCGTATCCCAGCGATGCAGCGCAATGGCGCATCCGCCGGCATCCACCTCGGTCCACTCGGAATCGATGTCGCCCATGATGCTGCAGCCGAGGCAGTCGCGGTAGAACGCGGCAAGCGCCGGGACGTCCTTTACCAGGAGCATGACACGCTTGAGGTCGGCTTCCATCAGGATCCTTTCGTGCGGTTGCGAACCACTCGATGCTCGCCGGGCACGTGCGCGGCGAGCAGCGAGTGGTTCGAAATGATCAACTCACGAAAGCAAGGGGCGTTGCGGCGCGGCGGCGTCCATCGTTTGCAACGCCTGACTGACGCTCGCGTGGAACTGCCTGATGTGCCCCCTGCCGTCACCGTAATGATGAATCAGGGGATCATAGCTGCGCTTCAGATCGAAAAGGAACTCACGGAGAAGCGGATGTCTCTCATCGAACAGGCCCGGCCCGATGAGCCATCGATCGTTCGTCGACGAAGGCGCGCCCGGCTCGACGGCGTACGCCTGGTAGAAGCGTTCTCGGAGCCTGCCGAGTCTTTCATCGACGGCCGCCCACCCGATCGAGCGCAGGTAAGGGCGAAGGATCCCGCGCGTCACCACCGGACAGAGCACCATCCGCCTGAAACGCGACAGATGCGGCAGTGACCTATTCAGGATTTGGACGATGCGCCGCTCGTCAAGCCCTGACAGAACGATGATCTGCACGTCCCGCGTGGCGAGAGGCTCGAGACCGTCACCGTGAACAAGATCGACGCGCGCCTGGCGATACCTCCGCGAGGCCATCCGGCGCCGCAGGCGTTCCGCGGCATGAGCCTGCCTCTCGACGCCGACGATCCGCAGGTTCGGATGCGTTCTCGCCAGTCGCCGGATCAGGTACCCGTGGTCGTACCCGATGTCGGCCACCGACCGCGCGTCCCGGGGGACCAGGCTCGCGATGTCCTCGAATCGGCTCATTACGGCGAGAACTGGCTGAGCACGATCAGCAGCACCGCGATCCCGACCCCGACGGCGATCCCGATGACGACGTACTGCCACACCAGCGCGAGGCAGCAAACGCCAATCGCGCTTCCCGAAATGGCGGGCTGCCTTTCGCGCGCCCATGAGATCGGCCCCAGCACGAGCCCGACGAGCGAGAAGCACACCGCGGAAAGCGTGAACCACTTCAGAAGACGATTGCGATCGATCGGCTCTTCCTGGTTGACAGCCTGCTCCGCGACCTCCTCGCCTTCTTCCGACTTCCCGCCCCACGTGACGGAAAACTCCTTGAAGGTGAGCGTCACCCCGCCGTCCGACTCCGACTCGATCAGCGGCGGCGTCTCAGGCCGCTCCTCGGGGCGCTCCATCGCGAGACCCGGAATGACGGCAAGACCGAGGGCAACGATGCCGATCAGGAGCGCCGTGATGCCGAGCCTGTTCTTCTTCATGGATGACGTCGTGCCTGACCGAATCGTCGACCGAACATGACGAACGCATTCTACATTCGAAGCGCGAAACCCGTCCCGAACTGCGGAATAACGCCGAACCCCCGATCCCCGACCCCAGACCTAGCCCCCGTCAATCATCTCCCACATCTTTTCGATGTAAAAGCGATAGTGCTCGAGCGGCGTGCCGTTCGGAATCCGATGGTCCAGCGCCAGCACACCACCGCCGGACGCCAGCATCGGTCTCACCCTGTACTCCAGCTCCGCCACGATCTCTTCCTTCGATCGCCTGAGCACGTGCTTGTCAATACCGCCATAGAACGCAAGCCGCGTCCCATGCTGCTCGCGAATACGCACGATATCCATGTTCGCCGCCGGCTCGATCGGATGCATGCAATTCACGCCCGCATCGAGAAACGCCGGAATCACCGAGTTCATGTCGCCATCGCTGTCCTGGTCGAACAGCCGCGTGCCACGGTCATGCAGCATGTCCCACACGCGACGGTAATAGGGAAGGATGAACTGCCGCACCTGCTGCGGCCCGGCGAGCGGGCCCGACTTGCCCGCCATGTCCTCGTGGACGCCCAGTAGATCGATCCGCACGCGCCGCGATACGCGCTCGAGCACCCGGAAAGCGGTCTCGCCCATCGTGTCAAGCATGTCGAGGATCATCTCGGGATCGTCGTAGTAGGCCAGGCACAGCGCCTCCTCGCCCATGAGCTGGCGCGGCTCGTCGAACCCGCCGGGGATCCAGGCGGTAAGGACGCGACCCGCGGCCAGGTGCCGTTGCGCGACCTCCTCCCAGTTGCCTTCGAGGCGCCGCTCGGAAAACTCGTACCACGGCTTGACCCGGAGCCAGCTGTCCATGTCCGTGACCGGGTGATCAAGCGGCAACGGCACCGTCGCGAAGCCCTTGTTCAGCTGCATCGTTCGACCGAGCGCGTCGCGCGAGATGATGTGCGCGTCCGTCTCCTCGATCACCACCGGCTCGATGTCACTGAGCGCCCCGGTGTTGACGGGCACTGCGCCGCGCGCCTCGCATCGGTAGCGGAACGCGGAGAGATCCAGTTCGGCCGCCGACGCCCCCTGCTCCTCCCATTCCTCCTTCAAACCGACCACCGGCCCGAAGATCTCGGTGAACAGCGGGCGGCGATTCGTCCGGAACGTCATGTGGTCGAGGTACTCCTCCCGCGACACCTCGGCGGTCATGCGGATCGCCAGGTCCTCGTGCCGGATCCATTTGAGTCGCCGTTTCATTTCGCTGCCGCCCTGGACGCATGGACAAAGCATATAAAATATCTATTTATCTTTTTAATTTCAACCTGCGATGAAAAATAATTAGTA
>NYZC01000321.1 GCA_002686995.1 Phycisphaeraceae bacterium
GATGATGATCGTGAGACCGAGCAGGGCATGCGCGTCGCCCTGGGCGTCCAGCGTGCGGTGAAAGAAGAACAGGTTTCCCCAGTCATTGAGCAGGCCGTCGATCGCGGGGTGGCCGATCAGCCACGCGAGTGGTGCCTCGGGGATGTCCTCCCGGAAGACGCCCGGAAGGTCCGGGATCAGCGCCCAGAGTCCGCCGCCGGTCATCGCCGCTGGTATCCAGCGATAGCCGCGCCGAAGCAGCATGCACAGACCGACGGCGAACGCGCCAGCGAACCCCATGCCCACTGCAAAATGAATAGATGCCCAAGCCAACTTTCACCCCGGATGCGATCGCTCCGCGGATATCGTCGGTCAGATGCGCGCGCGGGTTTGGTGGGAAGTGCCGGGCGACCGATAACGGCATCGGTATGACGTGTGATTGAGCGCGATTGAGCGTGAATACTGCCGTCACGCGGCCTTGCGAGCCGGCTCCGCCCGATCCACTCGCTCGATCGCCGGGCGGCGCTGGATCGCGCCGGGCTCGCCCCGGCGGCAGGGCATCCGGTTGATCGCGTAAACCATCTCCCGGGCCTTTCTCGACCAGTCGAATTCTCGCTCCACCCAGCGTCGCGCCGCGGCGCCGAGGTGCCGGCACAGGGCCGGGTCGGTCCAGAGACGACGCACGGCGACCCGCCATTGGCCGACGTCCCGGCAGACCAGCATCGGAAGCCCGCGCGCGGCGCCCAGCCCGGCCACGGCCTGGTGCGAGGCGACGATCGGCCGTCCGAGCGCGGCGGCCTCGAGAAGCTTGTTCTTGATGCCCGCGCCGCTGCGAATGGGAAGGATGACCGCGGAGGCCTGGTGCGCGAGCGGGCGAAGATCCTCGACGTCAGGCACGACCTCGATGCCTTCGAGCGCCGAGAGCGCCTGAACCCGGCTGACCGGAGCGGCGCCCACGATGCGCAGCGTGGCGGCCGGCGTCACGTGTCGAAGCGAAGGCCAGACGTGCCGGGCGAACCAGCAGACGGCGTCGATGTTCGGGGCGAAGTCGAGGCGGCCCCAGAAGACGAGGCTGCGCGGCTGCGCCGGCACGTCGTGCGGACGGTAGCGCTCGAGGTCGACGCCGTTGCGGACGGTGGCCGTCTCCATGGCGCCGGCGAGCCATCGCAGCAGCATCGTGTCGCGCGGACTGACGCCGATCGCGCCGTCGAGACCGCGTACGAACAGCGTTTCGAGGGCGGCGTGCTGGCAGAGCTGCCCCCATGTCGAGCCGTTGCTCCTGCCCGCCCCGCGCCGCGCGCGGCGCCGAAGACAGGACAGGTGGAAACCGATCAGCTCGTCCGCCGCGTACCAGACCTTCTTGATGCCGTGTCGGCGAAAGGCGGCCCGCAGGATGAGCGGGCTGTGAAGTCCGATTCCGACGAGCGCCTTCGGATGATGACGGTCGACCAGGGCGTGGACTCCTGCGATCTGTCGTGGATCGGTGCCTTCGTAATCCGCAAGACGCCGGCGCGCTGCGGCGCCTGCGCCGGCCCACCCTTCCCGCAACTGCCGCACGGCCGCGTCGTCGACGACGTCGGGCCAGGGCACGACCATCTCGTGCATTTCGTCCGGCGCGTCGTCCGGCAGCGGTTCGATGCTTGTCATCGCGGCCCGTATGCCCAGTGCACGCAGGGCCCTGGTCATGTAGTAACCGCGCAGGCGAACGCCGTCGCCGAGCGGCCAGCAGGGCGCGGCGCTGATCATGAGCAGGTCGACGGGCGTGGCTTCATTCATGCGGCTTTTCTCAAGGGCACGGCGTTGATCGATTCCATCACCTCGATAAAGCGGTTCGCGGTCTGGCGCCAGGTGAACGAGCGAAGACGGTGAAGGCCCTTGTCGACCAGAGCCCGGCGCAGCGGCTCGTCTTCGAGCAGCATCTGCAGCCCTGTCGCCATGCCTTCGGTGCGGCGGGGGTCGACCGGCAGCGCGGCGCCGCCGGCGATCTCGGGCAGGCAGGTCTCGCCGGCGATCATGACCGCGGTCTCGCATGTCCAGGCGTCGAGCACGGGAAGTCCGAATCCTTCGGAGAGGCTCGGGTACGCGAGCACCTCCGCGCCGGAGATGAGTGCGGCAAGGTCTTCCTCCGGCGCGAACGGCTCGAGGCGGACACCGGACGCCTCTGGGAGACCGACCAGGTGACGTTCGAGGTCGGCGCGCGTCGTCTCATCGAGCCCGACGATCAGCAACGTCCAGTCCCGGCGCGCTGCGTCGTCGATGGCGGCCCATGCGTCGAGCAGGCCGCGCGTGTTCTTCCTCGGGTCCGCCGCCCCCAGGTGGAGCACGTACGGGCACCGCAGGTCCCAGCGATCGAGCACCGCGTCGAGCGCGCGGCCGGTGATCCTTTCACAACCCTTGTCCGCGGCCCAGTGGTTGACGGTCGCGCGCCCTGGATCGGCGTTGAACTCCGCGACCAGGCGATCGCGCGTGTACTTCGACGGGCTGACCAGGTGCGTGGCGCGCCGGCACGCCTGACGGATCGATCGCTCGAATCGCCGGCCTTCGTCGGTGTGGCGGCGGTCCGGATCGTCGAGCGGAATCAGATCGTGAATGGTGACGACGGTCGGGATGGGCATCCACGACGGGCAATGGTTCGCGGGGCAGTGCAGCACGTCGGCGCCGCTCCGCCACGCCGCCATCGGCAGGCGCAGGCGCTGCCACGCGTCGAGGCGATCGCCGGGCATCTCCAGGTGTTGCGGATGGCATTGCAGCGGCATCAGGCCGCGATCGACGTCGTCCGGCTCGGCGCGGTGAAACGCCTCGACCTGCCAGTGGGGCCGCAGGTGCAGCACCTCGCGGTAGAGGTCGATCAGGTTCTTGCCAGTGCCGCGTCGCTGCGGGGCGTAGATCGTGCGTGCGTCGAGCGCGATGCGCATAGGCGTGCCCTTGGTCCGATCCCCGCCTGATCGGTACATCGGCGCGCGGTGGGTCCGAGTTGACTCGGGGAGCGGGTTTCGGGTTCCGAGAATCAGGCGACGCGCTGCGGTGCGTGTGCCGACCCAATCCTGTTTGGCACGGCATTCGTGGTGTTCATCGGGATTGCCTCACCGAGCCGGGCCGTCCGGCCCGGAAGGGCGTTGCCGACTCCGGGCCGGGGACGACCCGGATCGGCAACGCAAGATGAACACGATGCCCATCCGCCCTCCACCACCCGGAACCCGACACCCGAAACCCGAATCCCGGCTCACTGATATGATCAGACGACTTCCATGGTCCGCTCCATCATCGACCAGCTTGACACGTACGGGCCGGATCAATGCGCTCGCATGGACTATGCGCAGGCGGCCGACTACACGCGGCGCCTCACCCGCACGCACTACGAGAACTTCACGGTGGTCAGCTGGCTCCTGCCGCGTGACCTGAAAGACGACTTCCGACATGTCTACGCGTTCTGTCGCTGGGCCGACGATCTCGGTGACGAGGTGGGGGACCCCGAACGCAGCCGCGAGCTTCTCGGATGGTGGCGCCGCGAGCTTGACGCGTGTTACGACGGGCGACCTCGCCACCCGGTCTTCGTCGCGCTGCGATCGACGATCGAGCGACGCGACATTCCGCGCCGGCCTTTCGACGACCTGATCGACGCGTTCGTTCAGGACCAGGAGGTCAGGCGGTACGACACCTGGGACCAGGTGCTCGACTACTGCACGCGCAGCGCGAACCCCGTCGGCCGGCTCGTGCTGTACCTGTGCGGCCATCGCGACGAGCGGCGGCAGCGGCTCAGCGATGCGACCTGCACCGCGCTGCAGCTTGCAAACTTCTGGCAGGACGTGCGACGCGACGTGCTGGAGCGCGACCGCATCTACATTTCGCGCGACGTCGCCGAGGAGCATGATCTCGATCTCGAGCAGATGGCCCTGCAGGTGCGCCACGACGAATCGCGCCGCCAGGACGGCGCTGCCCGCGGCGGTGGTCCCGCACCGGACGCAAACGGCGCCGCCGCCCTTCTCCCGCCGTTCCGCGCGACGGTCCGTGCGGTCGTGGATCGAACCTGGCCGCTCTTTCGCGATGGACGTCGCCTGTTGCCGTTGGTGCGACGCGACGTGCGCATGGACATTCGCCTGTTCACGCTCGGCGGCGAGTCGATCCTCCGGAAGATCGAGCGCCGCGGCTACGACACGTTCCACGGCCGGCCGTCGCTCGGCAAGCCCGCCAGGCTTGCCTTGATGGTGCGCGCCGCCGTGCCGCGCCTCTGGCCGGGCCGAGGCGTCGCGATCGAAGGTGGATCGTGATCGGCTCCGACGGTGATCGCGCGCCGGGCTCGGTCGTCGACGGCACCGCGTCGTCGGGGGTCGCCGTCGGCGGCCGCCCCGTGACGATCGACGTGTCGATGGCCCACTGTCGCGACGTGACGCGTCGTCGCGCCCGGAACTTCTATTACGGCCTGAAGCTCACGCCTGAGCCGAAGCGCTCGGCGCTCTACGCGATCTATGCGTTCATGAGGGCGTGCGACGACCTCGCCGACGAGGTCGACATCGAGGTGCCCGGCGCGGCGAACGAGGCGATCGAGCGCATCGAGCGGTTCCGCGCCCGGATGGTCGAGGCCGTCGATCGGGGCCCGGAGGCGACGCTTCCGGGGGGACCCGTCTGGCCCGCATTCCAACAGGTCGTTCACCGGTACGACGTCGATCCGGCGCACCTGCACGCCATGCTCGACGGCCAGTGCGACGACATGGTGCGCAGGCGCTACGCGGATTTCGAGCAGCTTCGCGACTACTGCTACAAGGTCGCGAGCGTGGTGGGCCTCATGTGCATCGATGTCTGGGGCTGGCAGGACGAGAAGGACGCGGCCGTCGGTCGGGAGAAGGCGGCCGACCGAGGGATCGCGCTGCAGCTGACGAACATCCTTCGCGACGTGGTCGAGGACGCGCGCCGCGACCGCGTGTACCTGCCGGCCGACGAGCTGGCCCGTTTCGACCTGGACGCCGACGAGCTGCGGCGCCAGCTTCTTTCCGGCGACGTCGACGGGCGGTTCGACGACCTGATGGGGTTCCAGCTCGAGCGCGCACGGTCCTATTTTCACCGCAGCAACGGCCTTGAGCGCCTGATCCAGTCCGATTGCCGGCCGACGTGCTGGTCGATGATGCGCATCTACCGGGGCATCCTGGATCGCATCGAAAAGCGCCCCCGCGCCGTCCTGACCCGCCGCGTGCGCCTGAGCGGCGTCGAGAAGAGCATGATCGCGATGAGCGCCATGTTCAGGATTTTTTCTGATTCCTGATTCGCAATTGCCCCGGAACGTTCGGGCTTCAATACTTCGCTCCCCATGCCAAGCGACCTGCACGTGATCGTCATCGGGGGCGGCCTGTCCGGGATCGCCGCCGCGCTGCGCCTCGCCGAGGCGGGGGTGCCGGTGACGCTCGTGGAGACCCGGAAGCGCCTGGGGGGTCGGGCGACGAGCTTTGTCGATCCATCCACGTCCGCCGTCGTCGACAACTGCCAGCATGTCCTGATGGGCTGCTGCACGAACCTGATCGACCTCTACCGGCGCCTGGGCGTCGAGTCGAAGATCGAGTGGCACCGTCGAATTCACTTCCGCGACGGCCAGGGCAGGACCGATCTGCTCGATGCGGACCGGATGCCTGCGCCGTTGCACCTTGCGCGGTCGATGATGCGGTTCAAGTCGCTCACCTGGGCCGAGAAGACGGCCATCGCGCGCGGCATGTTCGCGATGACCCGCCTGGATTCGAAGCGGCTGGCGGCCCTGCACGAATCGTCCTTTGCCGACTGGCTGGCGCAGCGCCGGCAACCCGCCGGGGCGATCGAGAAGTTCTGGTCGGGCATCATCGTCAGCGCTCTGAACGAGCGGATCGATCGCGTCGCGGCCGACTATGCCATCCAGGTCTTCCGTGACGGATTTCTGCGCAGTCGCGAGTCTTACGTGATGGGCGTGCCGAAGGTGCCCCTGGTCGAGCTTTACGATGCCGCGGTGGAGCGGATCGAGCAGGCGGGCGGCACCGTGCGGCTTGCCGCGAGCGCCGAGGCGCTCGAGGTCGAACCAGACCGGGACGCCGAATCCTTGCGCATCAGCTTGCTGCGCCTGCAGCGCGGCGGCGAGGTGCGCGGCGATGCGTTCGTCAGCGCGCTGCCGTTCGAGCGTCTCGGCCGGCTGTGCCCGCCGGAGTTGCTCGAGCGCGACCCGCGGCTGCGGGGCCTGGACCGGATCGAGCTGAGCCCGATCGTGGGCATCCACATCTGGTTCGATCGTCCGGTGATGGCGCTTCGGCACCTGGTTCTGACCTCGAGCCCCATCCATTGGATCTTCAACAAGGGTGAGGAGAAGGGTGAGGAGAAGGGCGAGGAGAAGGGTGAGGAGAAGGGTGAGGAGAAGGGCGAGGAGAAGGGCGAGGAGAAGGGTGAGGAAGACGCGCTCGACGGCGCGCGAACCCAGCATCTGCACGCGGTCGTGAGCGCGGCGCACGACCTGGTGGAGCAGTCGCCCGACGACGTCGCGGCGATCGCGGAGCGCGAGGTGCGCCGAGCGCTGCCTGAAGCGGAGGGAGCGAAGGTGGTGCATGCGCGTGTCATCAAGGAAAAGCGCGCGACGTTCTCGGCGCGGCCGGGCATCGAGCGGCTCAGGGCGCCGACGCGGGGGCCCGTGGCGAACCTGTACCTCGCGGGAGACTGGTGCCGCACCGGCTGGCCGGCCACGATGGAAGGCGCCGTGCGGGCCGGCTACCTCGCCGCGAAGGCGGTCCTCGACGACATGGGGCAGGATGCCGCCGCGGCGCTCGTGCCGGACCTCGAACCGACGGGTTTCAGCCGGCTGACGCGACGATGACCACAGGTCTCAGACACGAGCGGTTCGCGAATCGTCCTCGTCGTCGTACTCGATCTCGTCCTCGATCAGCGTTGCGCTGGCCTCCGAATCCGAGTGCATCCATCGTCCGGCGTGATGCGGCGCCCATCCCCCAGACCTGCGAAGACGAGGTCAGATCGGTCAGACCGGTTGCCGGGCAGAAATCGGGCCCGATCCCGGGGTCTGCCCCCAGTGATTGCTGTTTGCGCTGTTCCGTAACTCCGGACGCTTGCCGAGCCGGGCCGAGACGGCCCGGCTCGGTGAACGGGGTGCGGGACACCCCTAAAAAAACCCGAAAATTTTCTGAAGGAAACACTTGACAGGAACCGAACATTGAATATCCTATCAAAATCCGAACTTTGACTCGAATAAGGAGCCCCGTTATGGTGAGATCAGGATCGTCGGCCGTGTTGGATGAGCCGAAAAACGGCCGCGGTCGCGGCACGGATGCAGCCAGCGACAGAGCCAGCGACAGAGCCGGCAACACGGCCGGCAACACGGCCGGCAACACGGCCGGCAACATGGCCGGCAACATGGCCGGCAACATGGCCGGCAACATGGCCGGCAACATGGCCGGCAACATGGCCGGCAACATGGCCGGCA
>NYZC01000322.1 GCA_002686995.1 Phycisphaeraceae bacterium
CTACCGCAGGGCCGCCGAGGTGGCGCTTGGGGACGAGTCACTCACGCTGGAGAACGGCGACACGATCGACCACGTGCTGCATCACATCATGCCGGGCAAGGCGGGCGATCACCACGAGCGCCACGGTCCCTATGCAATCTGGCTTCTCGCGGATGCGGCCACCGACACCACCGTGGAGACGTCGCTCGGTCAGGAGACGCCGCAACGGGCGACGCTGGCGCGCACGTCCGCGCGCCGGTGGCATCGTCTCGGCGCGCTTCATCTGCAGGGCAGGGTGCCGCGCCTCGCGATCGCTCATCGCGAAGGCGGTCCGCTTACCTGTCATCACCTGCTGGTCACCGACGATGAGCGGTTTGAGCCGAACGGTGCCGTGGCGCAGGTCGAAGCCGAGATCTTCGGCGTCGGTCGCGACCGGCTGGGGCATACCGAGCTGACCCCCGATGAGACGATCGTCGGAGACGAGATCGACCTGGCTTACACGTATGTCACGGGGGCCGCGGGGATCGCCGCCGGCGGGGGGCTGCGCTGGCGCTGGCCGTCGAAGGACAGCCGGCTTCTGCAGAACGACGATCCCGACGCGCCGCTGTTCCTGTCGGCCGAGTGGCCGGCCGGCGTGCGCGGCGACCTGAACGTCGCGGCCGAGCGGGCTCCCTCCTGCAGGGAGCAATTGATCACACTGCGGCTGACGCACGGCACGCTCCGCGCCGGCGACGAGATCCACCTGTCCGTGCGCAGGTTCCGGCCCTTTCTCGTCGTCCCCGAGCCGTCCGTGCTCAACGAGAGCATTCACTGGTGGACGCCGCTGGTGCCGCTGGCGACCGAGGTGGACCACGACGGCCGGGGAGTATTCGTCGCGTTGCCCGAAGCCGCGACCCATCGCTTCTGCACGAAGGCGGGGCCGACGGAACGCCTTCACGTCGTCTGCCCCGCGACGCCGCGGCGCGAACCGGTGACGCCCAGTGCCGCGGCGCATCTGGATCACTTCGACAACCCCCTGGGCCATCCGGATCCCTCGTCCCTGCGGTGGACCGTGCCGCTGGGCACCGAACCGGGCGTGCACCGCGGCCGGATCCGCGACGAATCCAGCGGGCTGGAGACTTCGGTCGGGCCGGTGTGGATCACCGACGAGCGCGAGGCTCCGCTGCGCGTCTTTTTCGGCGACATCCACGGCCACTCGATCCTCTCCGACGGCGTGGGCGACGGCGCCGCCTATCTGCGGCACGGTCGCGACGTGGCGGGCCTGGACTTCTGCACCTCGGCCGAGCACATCTGCTACATATCCGACAACGATTGGCGCCACGTGGTGGCGGAGGTCAACCGGGCCGACGATCCGGGCCGGTTCGTCACGCTCGTCGCCTACGAGTGGGCGGGGATGGGCGGACATCACTGTCTCTACACGAAGGACGACTGGCTCGAGCCCGTACGCGGCATGGAGCCGCCGTGCGACGCGATGCCCGCGCTGTGGGCGCACTTCCGAGGGCGCGAAGGATCGATCCTGGCCACGACGCACAGCTGCGTGCAGAGCCCGGGGCTGAAGAATCACTGGGACGATCACGATTTCACGTTCTTCAGATCGATCGAGATCTTCACCCGCGGAGGGGCCCACGAGTATTTCGGCCACCCGATCGCGCCGGCGTCGACGGCAGGCATCGGCTACCAGGAGATGCTCGAACGCGGCGCGCGCCTGGGGGTGATTGCGGGCAGCGACAACCATGAGGCGCGACCGGGTCTGACGAGCGCGAACTGGGGGCACCGCCGGCGGGGCGGTCTTGCGGGCGTCTGGGCGGCCGATCTGACCCGCGCCGACATTTTCGACGCCCTTTATGCCCGGCACACCTACGGCACCACCGGGCAGCGGACGATCGTGCAGTTCTTCGTCAATGGCGCCATGATGGGCGACGAGACGCCACTCGACAGCGGCGCCAACCGGATCGACCTGAGCGTTCACGCCACGTCACCGATCGACAGGATCGAGATCGTCGCGGACGCGCGGGTCGTCGCCGAATGGTCCGATCTGCCGGCCGACGTGGTGGAATCGTTCGACGACACGGAGCGCAGTCCGCATTACTATTATCTTCGTCTGCGGCAGGAGGACGGGCACTACGCGTGGTCGAGCCCCGTGTTCGGCCGCACAAACTGACTGTCGTGCCCATGACCCGCAACACCTCTCTACTGATCCTCTTGCTGACCATGACCATGGCCAATTCTTCCGAAGGTGAACGCCGAGTCGAGACCGATCCTCCCGTCACGAAGCGGTCGGTGACCGTCAGCGGAGTCGTGCATCGTGAAGGCGACGTCGGTGCGGGGCTCCCGGACGTGATGGTCAGCGACGGCGAGCAGATCATCCAAACGGACGATGACGGCCGGTACCGGTTGACCGTCGACGTCGACGAGTTCCGTTTCGTCTTCATCGTCCGGCCCAGCGGCTTTCGCCCCGTCAACCGCTGGTATTTTCTCATCCCCTACGACGAGGACACGGGGCAGTACGAGGTCGATTTCGCGCTGGAAGAAGAGCCGGCGTCGCGCGCCGGTCGCGACTTCGCGTTCATCCACATCTCGGACAGCCAGTTCGCCTCCGAGAGCGACGGCCGGTGGCTCGGCGAGGATTTCGAGGAGCTGTCGCAGCAGAGCGGCGATCCCGCGTTCGCGGTCATGAGCGGCGACCTGGTCCAGACCGGCTATATCGAGGAGTGGGATCGCTACGCCGCGGCCCGCCAGAAGATGCGCCTGCCGATGTACGAGGTGTTCGGCGGGCACGGCGGCAACTACAGCGAGCCGAAACATAGCGTCGGTCACTACCGTCTCTACTGCGGACCGGACTGGTACGCGTTTCACTACGGCGGCGTCTGCTTCGTCATCAGCGACGGACAGTACGGCTACATGACGGACGCGTCACGCCGGCGGCAGGAGACCTGGCTCGAGCGGTTCTGCGCGGCGCTGCCCGCGGGGACGAAGATCGTCTACTCGGCCCACTACCCGACGCCGATCGAGCCCTTCTTCGAGCGCCATCGTCCGATCGCGTTCCTGTACGGGCACTGGCACGACAACACGCTCAATTATTACCGGGACGTGCCATACCTTTGCACCGGACCGATTCGCTCTCACGACAACGGCGCGATGACGCGCACCTACAAGCTGTGCCGCGTTCGCGACGGGCGCCTGTCGACCGAGACGCGCGCGACGGGCCAGGTGCGCCGCCTTGACGTGACCGTGCCGCAGGATGGCGCAGCCGTGTCGCGACAGGGGGGCAAGCTGATGGTGCGCGTCTCTGCCCTGCACACGCCGACGTACGTTCGGAGCGTCGAGGCGGTGGTGCGCGGCGCGAACGGATCGCCGCAGTCGATCGAGCTCGAGCAGCTCGGCCAGTGGACGTGGGGCGCCGACTGGCCGCTCGCGCAGCAGGATGCCGGAAGCTACACCATGCAGGTGACGGCGGTCGACGACCGCGGCGCCTCATGGCAGGCCGAGCGGCGCTTCGCGCTGACGGACGAGACTGCGCCGGCGCCGCGCACCGGCGAAGACTGGCCGATGTTCATCCGCCGTCCCGACACCCCGCGCCGCCGCAAGGCTCCGCTGGCGCCGCCGCTGTCACTGGCCTGGACGGCGCCCACGGGCGGACGCATCCAGCACGCCATCAGCCCCGTGCTTGCCGCGGGACGACTGTTCGTCGGCGGGGCCGTGTGTGATCCGGGCGAAGCCCGATCGGCGTTGTCCTGCTACGAGCCGACCTCCGGCAAGCTGCAATGGCGAACCCACCTTCGCACGCCGGTGCGCTTCAGCCCCGCCGCCACCGCGAGGCACGTGTTCGCGCAGACGACGGCCGGACGGGTGCTGTGTCTCGACGCGGCGACCGGCGACCTCGTCTGGGACGATCAGCTGCTGTCCGACGACGAGCAGTGGGAGCACCACACCGCGATGGGTCCGATCGTGCTGCACGAGGGCAAGGTGATCGCGTACCTGTCGAACGGGCCGGGTCGCGTGTACGACGCCGCGACGGGCGAGGTGGTCGCGACGTTGCCGCAGTGGCCGCGCCAGATGTTCTTCGCCGCCCCGTACCCGCGCGACGGCAAGCTCTACCAGTCGCTCACCTACTTCGCCCGTTGCATTGATCTGACCAGCGGCGAGCTGCATTGGGAGAGCAAGATTCCTGTACGTTCGATCGGGTCCGGCGTGGTGATCGACGACACGTTCATCATCAGCGGGAGCGGGCGCATTCTGCGCGTCGGCCTCGACGGCACCGTGGACAAGCCGTGGCACGTGTCGGGTGGGCGGACTCTGCGTTCAGGCGGCGTTGCGGTGGCGGATGATGTCCTGTTCGCCTCGGGCGCCCGGCTCAGTGCGGTCGACCTGAAGACCGGACAGTCCCGCTGGGATTTCTATCCGGAGCTGTCTACGCAGCGCGAGCAGGTCAGCCGGCGCCAGATTCTCGGCGCGCTGTCCACTCCGGCGGTGGTCGGCGATGTCGTCTACGTCGGCGGCGAGGACGGGTATCTCTACGCTCTGGATGTCGCGAGCGGCGAAGTGATCTGGCGCTGGGACACGGGCGTGCCCGTGAAGAGCTCGCCGATCGTCAGCGGGAACATGCTGTTCGTAAGCGACTACGACGGGAATCTTTGGGCGTTCGTCGGTCGCGACGACGCGCAGACAGAGTGAGACGGAGCATGAAGCAGATCATCCTGTTGCGCCACGGCGTGACGCGAGAGAACCAGGATGCGGTCATCCAGGGCCAGACCGACGGTCACCTGACCGAGATCGGCCGCAGGCAGGGCCGCGCCGCGGGCCAGCACCTGAGCCGACGCCGGATCGACCGCGCGGTGAGCAGCGACCTGGCCCGGGCCCGCGACACCCTGACGGAGGTGCTCGTTTCCGTCGATGTCCCCTGGAGCACCGACGTGCGCCTCCGCGAGCGAAGCTTCGGCTCCTTCCACGGTCGCCTTCGCGACGATTACGTGCAGGCCGTTCGAGACAGCGACATCCCGGCGCACACGTTTCGGCCGCCTGACGGCGAGGATCTCATCGGCGAGGACTACACGATGGTGCACGATCGCGCCGCGTCGTTCCTGAACGAGATGCTCGCCGATCCGGGTGACGAAACGGTGCTCGTCGTGACGCACGGCGGCATCGTGCGGCATATGCTCGCGTATGCGCATCGCCTGCCGATGACTGAGGTTTCACGGTTCGAAACCGACAACGCGTCGATCACGGAGCTTCAGACCACCGAGGACGGCGCATTCGAGATCGTGCGCATGAATGACACCTCCCATCTCTCGGACGATCCTGAGTTGGCGGGACCACGCCTTGGCATGATTTGAGGGAGATTAAGCTGTTGTAAAGGAATTCTTCGTAACTATATATCATCCCGTTCATCATGTGTGTCGAATTGGTGTGATGGCCGTGGTGGCGGCTAGCGTTGCGGGCACGGCAAGCGACGTCCGGGCCGACGTGGTTGAGCAATACAGCTTGGGCCGACCGCAGTTTCTATACGACGGCCAACTTCGCCTTCCGGCGGGGTTCGAGCACTTCGGCTACGCCGTGGCCATGGATCGTACGCACGTCCTCGTCGGCTCGCCCGGCACGTTTGGACATGGAGAAGATCCGCTGCGTGCGGCCGATTTCACAGAAGCCGCATTTCTGTATGATCGCATCACGGGCAACCACCTGGTTACGTTCGCAAACGAGACACAAGACACGGCCCCCCTCTCAGATCAGCAGAACATCGACTATGAAAACTGGCGCGACTCGTTTGGTGGGTCCGTGGCCCTTTTGGATGACGGCAGGATCGCGGTTGGGGCCTATGGCAAAGACAAACCTGGCGGAAACGATGCGGGTGAGGTCTATCTATTCGAGGCGCCCTTGATCGGGAGCGTGGTCGGCGCCCCGGACGTTACGATCCAGAATCCGAACGCGTCACTGGGCGATGAGTTTGGCCATTCGCTGGCGGCCGTGGGAAACGGGAGCGTCCTGGTTGGAGCGCCTGGACAGGAGTGGCTCAACCCTGGCCCGTCACAGGACCCGACCGAGGGCCCCGGGGCAGCGTATTTGTTCGACCGTCAAGGTGCTCTGATTCAGACTTTCCAGTCGGTCGATGGCAACAAGCAGGATGAGTTCGGCAAGTCGGTGGCCGCCCATGCCTCCATGCTGTTGGTCGGCGCCTACCTCGATGACCGCGATTCGAACAATCCGGGGCTCAATACGGGTCGGGTTTACACCTATCAGAATCAATCGGGTACCTATGTAGATCATCCCGACAGTCCCATCGAGAGTATGTCACCGGTATCGGGCAGCAGCTTCGGCTGGACCGTGGCCGCCAATGACCAATTCGTGCTCATCGGTGCACCCACGGACAGCGTGATCGGAGCCAGGACCGGCGCCGCTTACCTTTTCGACCACGCAGGTAACCAGATGGCGACGCTGGCGATGCCGGCGCAGTTCGCCCCCAACGCACTCCAGCGGTTCGGCTTTTCCGTGGCTTTGGTCGGCGACTACGCAGTGGTCGGGGCTACCCTTTATACCGGCGCCGGTGGAGGCATCTTCATCTTCAATGCCAAACCCGGCACAGGCGCGATGCTCGGCCAGTTCGAGGAGGCCATCCTCGGTGAACCGGGTGGCCAACTAGGCTGGTCACTGGGTGGGTATGGAAGACACTTGGTCTCCGGCTCAGAGTACGACGACCTGTACGTGCATCAAGGCGGCACGGCATACGTCTATACCGTGCCGACGCCTTCGTCGTGCGCAACGTTCTTGGTGTTACTCGCGTTTGTTACTACCCCGCTGCGCTCACGCTACCGAACGCCCCATGGTGGCCCATTGAAAGCCAGGGTATGACCAATGGTCTGGTCGGATCTGGAGAGAGATAGAGAGCCTCTGAAAACCGCTGAGTACTTGTAATGATCGTGCTCCAACGGCGCGGCGGTGGCGTCGGGCAATGGTCCATTGGGAACAATCCGGACTCAGAGTAATAAAGGGGTGTTTGAACGCACACCGTTCTGATTCATCCGTGTCCATCCGTGGTTCCTGAACGTTGCGGCTCAGCCGCGTTAGGCCAATCGTTATTAGTCAATGCAATGGCTATTAACGATTGGCTTAAGAAGCCCCGCCGCCTACACGAACTCATCCAGCGCCACGACGCGCCCCGCCGCCGCCGCCGCTTCAGCCGCAAAGCAGAGGCGCGTCGTTTCGTACGCGTCGCGGGCGGGCGTGGCCGGTCCGAGACCCTCGGCGACGCGGCGGACGACCTCTTTGGTCTGGTCCGTGGTGTTGTGAAAGTAGTCGTGGTCCTCGGCCGCCGGCCAGGTCAGCTCCTCGACCACCTTGCTGGTGAAGTCTTCTTCCTGGTTGCTGAACTGCCAGCGCCGGATGGTGCGGGAAAACACGTTCGCTTCGGCGGCACCGTGCGTGCCCTGCACCAGGTATCGCAATTCGTGCCCGTCGCCGGTCTGCTGGTCGATCACGTTCTGGAGAGGATCGCCCTGGAACGTCGCCGCCGGGGCCATCATGAACGTCAGGTGGCTCACCGCGCCCGTATCGAAGCGATAGGTCGTGTGATAGTTGTCGTTGATCTCGTAGTACGGGACGGCGTTCGGAGCGCACTGGGCGTGGACGTGCGTCACGTTGCCGCCGACCCACCAACGCGGCAGATCGACGTAGTGGGACAGCTTCTCGCCGAACATGCTCCCGCAGGTCTCGGGCTTGAGCCGCCAGGTGCCCTTCGGCCAGTAGGCGCTGGACACGAACAGGCAGTGGGTGTTGAGCACGTCGCCGAGAAGGCCGTCGTCGATCCACTGCTTGATCTTCATGTACAGCTTCGAATGGCGCAGCTCGAAGCCGATCTCGAGGTACGCGTCGCGCCGCTCCGCGGCCTCGACCATCGCCCGCGCGTCGTCGAGCGTGTTCGCCATGGGCTTTTCGCACAGGACGGCCTTGCCCGCCTCGATCGCGGCGACGGTCAGCTCGCGATGCGCATCGTTGGACGACGAGACGAACGCGAGCTGTACGTCGCGGTCGTTCAGGATGCGGTCGAGATCGGTCGTCGCCTCGACGTCCAGCTCGTCGGCCACCTCGCGGACGCGCTGCTCGCGCACGTCGGTCACGATGATCGAGTCGACCTCCGGGCAGGTCCTGAGCACCCTGACCTTTCCGGTTCCGTTTCCGCCCACTCCGAGCACCGCGACGCGCATGACCAACTCCTGGCAAGCTGCGTGTTGTGGGTAACGAATAGCGATTCCGGCTCAGCAGTTCAACCTGGGGTCTGGGACCGCCATGGCATTCGACCCGCGGGCTTACGCCGCGCGGTTCGCCAGCGGAGTGCCACGCGCGATAAGTCGGCGTACCCCCGGCGTAAGCCGGGGGGTAGCCCTGATGCTCGTTCATCAGACCCTGGAAACTCTAGATCCTTGTCAGATCGTCCTCGTGGAACGAATACGCCACCGCGCAGGTGCCCCATTCCGGATGATCCAGGTCGAGCATCGTGTACGCGACGACCACGACGGTGCCGTCCTCGAAGCAGACGGCGCTCGGATAACCCGAGTCGAACGTCCAGAAGCTCTGCGTGAGCGCGAAGGGCCGGGACCAGTCGAACCCCTCGTCCTCGGTGCCCAGGACGGCCCGAATGCCGAACGGGTGATCCCGGTAGGTGTGCACGAGCAGCAGCCGTCCCGAGGGCAGCCTCAGCATCGAGCCGGGGGCGATGTACGATGAAAAGTCGGACCGGAATCGCGTGTCCGGGTACGCACGCGACCAGCCACTCCAGGTTTGCGCTCCGTCTTCGGACGTTCCCACGACGGCCGCGCCGCGGTGGTCGCGACTGTAGGCCAGCCAACGGTCGCCGCCGAGGCGCAGCAGCGCCGTTTCGCTGATCGGTCCGACGTGGGCGCGCCGGGCGATGCTGCGTCCTGCATCGTCGCTGAAGTACAGGTACGACTCTCGGCCGGGCAGCTTCGGGTTCTGCCGGTATTGCTCGTCGGAATAGGCGCCGCGGCTGTTGAATACCAGGCCTTCGGGGCCGGTCGCAACCATCTGGCCATACGGGTGCAGCCACGGCTCGTCGGCATCTGTCTCGACGCGGACGGGGTCCGACCAGCTGCGCCCGGCGTCGTCCGACCGGATCACGGAAATCCACCGGGCGCCGCATTCGAGGTCGTGTACGCCATAGGCGAGGACGAACCGATCGTCGTCGAGCACGCCGAACGCGGCGTTGCGCGCGTCCTGTGCGCCGTCGCCTTCGACGACGACTTCGTACCGCGTCCAGGTGCGCCCGCGATCGCTCGAGCGCGTCAGGCTGAGCTGGGCCCCCGGCGTGTTCTTGTGCGACGCCCCGGTGCGCAGCACGCAGACCAGCGTGCCTCTCGGCGTCCGCGCCAGCACGGGAAACAGGCCGCCTCCGTGCGACCCGGGTGCGGGTCGCCCCTGCTCGTCGCGTTGCGATCCGTAGTCCCGGTATCGCGGATCATCCTGCAACTGTGGAAAACGGTCGAACAGGTTGTGGCTGCCGTGATAATCGTGCTCGCCCTCGTGCCGGCAGGGCCATCGCGTTCCGGTCGCCAGCACGCAGTACACGCGAGCCTGAATCATCGCGGGTCGGTCGACGGTCATCGCGCGGTGCCACCCCGGGCTTGCTGGTGCTCCAGCAGGAAGCGCCCGACGAGCATTTCGAGATGTCGGGGCGCCACCTTCACGGCCACTTCGTGGTGCTCGAGGCCGTTGTAAGTGATGAAGTAGGTCGGCACGAGCAGGGGCTCGTGCACGTGCCGGACCCGAACCTGCTGGTCCAGGCTCACGCGCAGGTCGTAGGCCACGGCACCCTCGACCCGGGGCTCGGTCAGCACGACCGTCACCACGTTGAGCATCGGCGCCGTGTCGTCGTCCGACATGGCCACGGGAAGATGCACCTCGTTGAGGCGTCGCACGAGCATCGTGCGGATCTTCTCCGCGCTCAGGCCGATCGCTTCGGGGTGATCGCCGTCCGTCGTCACGGTCACGCGCACCCGATCGACGCTCGTGAGACTGCGGACCGTGTCCGGAAGCCGCACGTGGTCGGGCACTATCGGCGCGCCCGCGGCACGGGGCGCAAGCAACATCGCTGCCAGGGTCATGGCATAGAAAGCTCGAGGCATGTTCGAGTTACTCCGTCACGGATTCGGGGCCGCCGGCTGGTGCCGGGCGCCGGGAGAGTCCTGGCTCAATTGTCGAAGATGTTGTCGATGTTGGGCGTGTCCCACCGCACGTCGAACGCGTTGCCCTCGTGGAAGTAGTCTTCGAGGACCGGCCGGAACGCGGCGTGACCGTCGGCGAAGGCGAAGTTGTTGCCGGTACCGTGCGCGATGATCGCGGCGACGCTGCGGTGCGGCGAGGCGATGTGCGTCATCCAGTCGGGGTTGGTCCAGCGGCAGTCCGTCACCACCCACACGTCCGCCGGCGAGCGCTCGAGGTTCAGCAGGGTGCCGCCCACGCGCTGGTTGGGGCCGGCGCCTTCGCGATAGTCCGAACGGATCCACGCGTTCATGCCGTAGTCGCCGGGGAACAGGTAGTTGGCGAGCTCGTCGTCGTAGGGAGAGTGCCAGTAACCCGTCCCGTCGTTGGACGGGCAGTCGAACACGGTGCCGTCGTAGAAACGTCCCTCGTCGTAATCGCCCAGGCGCGGCGTCGCCACGATGAAGTCTTCGCCTCTCAGGACCCCGGGCCATTGCTTGTAGTAGTTGACCGGGTACGCGCTGGCCTGCGTGGGCAGCTGGTTGTACTGCTGGTCGTACTGCTGAATCGCGAGCATCATCTGCTGCTGGTGGCTCAGGCACCGCGTCGCCGTCGCCAGCTGCTTGGCCCGGCGAATGGCCGGCATGAGCAGGGCGATCAGCAGCGCGATGATCGAGATCACGACGAGCAGTTCGATCAGGGTAAACGCTCTGCGTCGCATGCCAGGTTCGTCCTCGGCGGTTTCGACACCCGCGCCTCAATTATAGGCTCTTGCGACCCGGGAGCGGGGAGCAGGGGCGGGGGGGTGGGGCGCAGGCCCCGGATCCTAGTTTCGGGTCGGCCGCACCTGTACGATCGCCTCGTCGCGCTCGCCGCTCACCACTTCCGTCGCGACGATCCGCCATCGGCCGGCGTCGTCGTCCAGCGCGGTCGGGAACGTCCAGTTCCCCTCGCCGTCGGTCAGCTCGATGTTGCCCGAGTAGTGGCGTGCTGATTGTCCGGACGGATCGAACACGTCGATCCGCACGACGTGGCGGCACCAGGGCCCTTGTCCGTCGCGCGCGAGACGGCAGTCGACGCGCACCTCCTGGCCTGGCTGGACGGCCGTCGCCGCGGTGACCGACAAGTCCGTCGGCCGGTACGGAAGCTGTGCGAAGAGCTTTACGCCGCCCCGGCTCAGCTTGAACCGCGTCGCATCGCCGGAGCCCGCGAATCGCTTCGCGCGGACGTCGAAAATCTCTCCGGTGGCCGGAAAGCGAACCTCCAGATCCCGATCGCCCAGGTGTCGCTCGGGCACGCCATGATCGAACACGACGCCGGCGTATCGTGCCGGGCCGTCCGTCCACCCGTGGAGCGAGCAGCCGCGGGCGACGCCGTCGCGGTCGAGAGCCGTGAGCGACACGGCGGTTCGGATTTCCGCCTCTTCGAGAATGGCGCGCATCAGCAGTGCCAGCTCGTCGGTGCCTTCGGTCAATGCGAGGTAGCGGCGGACCCAGACCTGACCGCGGCCGCTGCCGTAGTTGTCGACGGAGAAGTTCAGCAGCACGCCGCGACCCGCGCCGACACGGTTGATCATGACCGCAGGGGTGCCGTCCTGCGATGCGCCCAGGACCTGCGCGCCGGTGACCGTGATCCGATCGCCCTGGGCGCGCATCCGGACGCTCCCGGACCAGCCCAGATCGGAATCCGCGCTCACGTCGATCCGGTCCATCGGCTGAAGGGCATCGAAATCGTCGATCTTGATCCCGAACAGATCAGGCAGGAATCGGCGTTGCGGCCGGTACCGGCCGTGCTCGTCCATGACGCCGGGTCGCAGGTCCGCGAGCGCCCACCCGCCCTTGTCCACGAAGCGCCGGATCGCGGCCGTCTCCGTATCGGACAGGGACTGGACATAGGGGAGCACCAGGGCCTGGTATTCGCGTTCGGACAGCGCGCCGTCGGCGATCTCCGCAGTGCTCACGTATTCGAAGGGGACGCCGAGGTCGTCCAGGAGCGACACCCAGGCCGCGTTGACCGTCGGGAACCAGCTCAGCTCATGGCCATGGAACCGCCGGACGATCGCGTCGGCGTGCGAACTGGGCTGCGAATAGCAGATCGCGACGCGGGGTCGGGCGGGCTGGGCCCCGGACAGCAGCGTGAAGACTCCGCGCTTGATCTCCTGGACGTTCCGGTTGATCAGGTCGAACTGGATCGATCGGTCGTGCGTCGGGGTCAGCACGGCCCCGACGCCCGTGATCGACTCGTAATACCACGAGCTGTTGAAACCCTCGAACATCGGCCGCCAGGTTCGTACCCGGTAGCGCGCTTCGTCGATCTGAAGCACGCCTTCGATGTAGCTGCCGCCGATCCAGATGCCCATCAGCGCACCGGGGCGGGCGAACGACTTGAAGCGCTTGAGAAACATGGGCGAGCTGTAGCTGCCGACAAGGTCCATCTCGCGTGTCAGCTTCCACAGATCGCGACCGCGGAAGCTCTGCACGTCGCCGCCGAGCCCTTCGAACCCGACGCGGGCGTGGCGCACCTTCTCGAGGATGTACTGGCGAAACCGGTTCTGCGTCCGCGCCAGCACGGTGTCCTTGAACTGGTGGTGGTCGGACCACGGCGACGGGTTCCCGTGCTCCTTCGCCGTCTCCATGTTCATGATGGGCACCGCGTCCCACGTCTCGTAGTCGGTCTCCCATTGCCCGTTGAGGGCGTCGAGATCGCCGTAGACCTCCTTCAGGTAGTCGCGGAACGCGGCCTGGCAGGTCTCCGAGTGGCAGATGTCGGCCAGGTACTTGCGGCCCACGTTGTTCTCGTCGCCGAGCGAATAGCCGATCGTGTCGAACGCGTCGAGCACCGGCGCCCGTCCCTGCAACTCGCGCTTCATGCGATGGTGGTACGACGGGTCGGTCAGGCACGGCCGGCGGATCGGCCCCATGCCGTGGTAACCGATGGCGGCGGCGTAAGGAATGATCCGCATGTCCTGGCGCACGATGCCGTCCAGCCACCCCCATAACACCTCGGGCACGCCGTGCCCGCCGCGCGTCTGCACGTACGCGACGTCGATGCCGGCCCGGCGCATCGCCTTCAGACCAAGGTTGTCGATATGCGTATTGCCGCTTCCGGACCAGACCACGAACGGATACTCGGGCGGCGGCGTGCGAATCGCGAAGTCGTGCGTCTTGCGACTGATCACGACGTCGTCACGACGCAGGGTCGCGATGACCGAGTGCAGCACGGTCAGCGGCCGCGGAAGCTCGAACGTGTGGCGCTGATCGCCTGCCTGCTCGACCGGCAGGCGCCGATGCGCCACCCGTCGCCCGAGGACATCGCGGATGTCGAGGTCCAGGGTCATGCCCGGCGTCACGCGACCGAGCACGACCGCGAGCACGCGTACCGGTTCGCCTGCCTTGAAGATCTTCCGGTCGATCCCGATGCCGCGGACGTGCGCTGCCCGACGCACCTCCAGCCGGTCCCATGCCCAGTCCACGACCCGGTCGCCGGTCTTCAGCCACGCCTCGACGAAGTGCGCGCCGTGCGGCACCGGCTCGAGCGTGAGCTGAACCATGCCGTCGTCGTCCGGCGCGGCAGGGCCGCTCGTCGTCGCGTGCGACTGGCCGTCGAGGTCCACCACGCGCGCGGTCAGCGTCATGGGCGCGGCGGGCTCTCCGTCGACGCCGAGCTTGAACGAGAGCGTCACGCGCCCGTCTTCATCCGGCGCCGGCCTGCCGATCGACTCGATGGACACTTCCGGCGATCGCCCGGCCGCCAGGCGAACGGCCCGGCCGAGCACGGACTGGTAGTACTCGTAGTAGGCAGGCCGGTACTCGGCGTGCAGCGCGTTCGGCGTCAGCGAAGTCAGGTACCAGCGCTCCCGCCACTTTTCCTCCATCCAGTCGAGCGCGACGATCCGACCGTCACCGAGTCGGTAGGCACGAACGAGATCCGCCGCGCTCTTGTCCGGGCAGGCGCGCTGCACGGCGGGAAGCGTCGTAAACGGTACCGCCTGGAGGGGCCGCGCCGCGTCGGTCGCCTCGGCGTCGAGCGGCGCCGCACCCGCCTCGAGCTCCTTGAACGCCGAAATCGCAAGCAGACCGCACCCGCCGCGGACCTTGTCGGCGATGCGCTCGCGGATTCGCTCGGGCAGCGCGGACCAGTCGAAGCTCAGGACAATCACGTCGAACGGCTCGTCGAGCAGGGATTCGAGGCGCCGGACGATGTTGACTTCGAGCCCGGCGGGCAGCACCTTCGACTCCCAGCCGCCCATGGCGCCGTCGATTCCCAGGTCCCGATAGTGCCAGGTCAGGACCGGCTCGCATTCGACGTCGAAGCGCTGCTGCAGCTCCACGATCTCTCGAGCCGTCAGGCGCGGCGCGATCACGAGCGCGCGGATCGTGCCTTTCGCGAGCGGTTTCGCCCAGGCGGTGTGCGGCGTGACGGGCGCGCCGTCGAGACGGTACCACTGCCGCTCGACGTCGGATGGCGTGATCGGATCGGTCGATCGGATCGTGGACAGGACCAGTCGGATGTCGTCGATCACGAGACCCGCGCGGACCGTGTCGTCGGCAGGTTCGACGCGCAGCGAAAGTCGGACGTCATTGCGGCCCGCCAGCGACGGCGGCAGCAATGACTGCGGGTGCTCCAGCAGCGCGGCGCGCTCGCCGACCTCGAACGCCTGCCACTTCGGCGCTCCCTCGGGCGCCAGCGAGATTTCGACGCGGGCGCGGCCCTTCGGCGCACCGGCCGAAAGCTGCACGTAGACCGCGCTGCCGATATGTCGGAGAAACGGATCGGGAAGGTGGACGACGGCGTTCACCGTTCCGGCCCCACTGCCTTCGACGATCAGGGCGCCGGACAAGCCATCATCGCTCGCTCGTCGCGCCGTGCCGTTCGTCACGGTGATCTGCGAGACCGCGAACCCCGAGTCGGCGTCGAACAGCGAGACCGTGCGCTCGAGCGGCACCAGGTCGGCCGATACGAACGTCGGACACGCCAGCAGCAGGAGGAGGTGTTTCATGGCGATGCGTTGCATCATGCGTGTGATCCATCCATGTCGCCGATCAACTCGTGAAGGGAGTGGCGACGATCGCGCTTGTACACATCTTCGTGACTGCCTCGTCGAGAGACAAGGCAGCCCGTGACAGGCATTTCTCCGAGCGTGCCATGCAGGCTCGGTGAGGGGATCGCGGATACCCGTTGATCCAGATCGCTCGGCGGCGGCTGTCTTCACGGCAGCATCGTCTCGTTGAGACGGACGCCGAATCCCGGTCGATCGAGCGGGGCGATAAAGCCGTCATGCGCGACCGGTTCGTCGAGCCATAGCTGGTCGACAGGTGCGTCCCAGCGATGAGGCATCGTCTCGGCGAGATCGGGGCACCCCGTGGCCGCGATGAAATGCAATCCCAAAATCTCGCCTCCGCGGTGGGGCACGACGGGGATGCCGTGCTCGTCGGCGAGCGCCAGGATGCGCCGCGCCTCGGTGATGCCGCCGCACCAGGTCAGGTCGGGCTGCCAGAGGTCCAGTGCGCCGGCGCGGGCGATGTGTCGGAAGTCGTGACGCGAGAACTCATGCTCGCCGCCCGCGAGTCGAATCGGCTTGATGCGGGGACGAAGCGACGCGAGATCATCCAGGTCGTCGGGGGTGGCCACGTCCTCGATCCAGTCCAC
>NYZC01000323.1 GCA_002686995.1 Phycisphaeraceae bacterium
ACCGCGATCTGCCCGCCGAACTTGACTGCGCTGCATGAGCGTTCGAACTTCTCCGCACCGTGCGCAGAAGTTACAATCTGAGAATCTAAACTTGTATGCAGTATCGGGTTGAAGGAGCATTTCTTCATTTTTCGGGTGGGTGCAGGAAGGCGTAAGTGCCGATTCTTCTTCATCGAAAGCAAGCGACGCAGCGCGCGGCGTCCGCGCGATGCGTCGTGCTCCTGGCGGCGCTGCTGTTCATGGCCAGCCGCGCCGCGGCGCTGCCGATGATCAGCCTCGGCACCGACGCGCCCCTGGTGATGGATGCCGGCACCTCGGGCGACATGCTCGTCGACATCTTCAGCGACGTCGTGACCAGCGATCCCGCTGAGCACCTGTCGGGCTGGCAGGTCACCCTGGTCGTTCGACCCGATCCCGGCGCCGCCGGCACCGTCTCGTTCACGGCGGCCACCGAACCGTCCGCGGACTACGTGCTCGAATCACTGCCCGTCACGCTCGGAGTGACGACGATTCCCGCTCCGATTCCCAGCCTCGCCACCACGCTGACGATCATCGACGGCGAGCTGGCGTTCCCTGTCAGCGGCGTGGCCGTGCCCGACGGATCGGGCGCCAACCTGCTTGACCTGATGCTCTCGGCGTCGATCAACGCCCGGGGATCGTTCGGGCTCTTTCTCGATCAGAACGTCCCGCTTTCCGTCTGGACCGACGCGGGCACCACGAGCAACCAGTTCTTCGCCAACGCGATCGACGTCGACGGCCTGGCACGAATCGGCGACATCCAGGTGATCGCGGCGCCGGGGGTGCCCGGCGTGGTGCCGGAGCCGCTGTCCGCACTGACGGTGCTCTGGAGCCTGGCGGCGCTCGGCGCGTGGCTCCGACGTCGACGAATCCCGGACGGGGGAGTGGGAATCCCTGTCGATGACCGAGCCTGAAGCGGGGCCGCCCAACCTGTCGAACACGAAAGAGGCACGATGTCACATCGATCCTTCACAAGACTGATGCGCGCCCGTCGGCGCCGCGCGGCGCAATCGGACCTGCATCGCAGGACGATGCGCTTCGAGACGGAGATGCTGGAGCCCCGAGTGCTGCTGTCGGGCGAAACGCTCGTCGCCGACCTCGGTGACCTGCCGGTCGGCAAGGCGATCTCGATCCAGTTCGACGCGGCCGTCGAGGCGCCGCTCGGCAAGGGCATCGACACGGTCCACAACCAGGCGACCGTGTCGGGCGACAACTTCGCGGACATCCTCACCGAACCCGTGACGACCATGGTCGATCGGGCGCCGCAGGTCACGGGCGTGTTCATCAACGGCGCGCACCCCGACACTGGCTGGAGCCAGGACTTTCGCGATTTTCTTGCCTCCACGAACCAGGGCGACGCGACCTTCGGCCGGCGCATTGCAAACGGTCCCGGCCAGCTGGACGCACTGGCCTGGATCAACATCGACGAGCTTTCGATCCGCTTCAGCGAGCCGGTCGACATCAAGCAATCCGACCTGGCGCTCGCGGGCACCACACTGGTCGATCTCGTCGGGTTCCGCTACGACCCAGGCACGGACACCGCCACCTGGCGCCTCGGGGCGCCGCTGGGCACAAACCGCCTGCGCGTCATGCTTGACGCGACGGCGAACGGCGTCACGGACATCGCCGGCAACCAGCAACTCGACGGCGAGTGGGTGGACGGTACCTCGACCGGATCTTCCGGCGACGGCGTCGCGGGCGGCGACTTCTCGTTCCGCCTGGACGTGCTCGCGGGCGACGCGAACGGCGACAGGACGGTGACCGTCACCGATGTCGTGATCGTCGGCTCCGCGCTGGGACAGTCGACGGACGGCACCTCGACAGGCACCACGTCGCGCTACGACGCTTCGTTCGACGTCACGGGCAACGGCACGATCAACATCGGAGACGTGTCCAACGTGACCGCACGAATCGTCGGCGTCCTCCCCACCGAGGAGCCCGGCGGCGTCGGCGGCACCGGCTGGACGTCGCGGGTCGATCCGCCGGACGCGCGTCCCCCTGCAGTCGCCGGTGATCTCGCCGCCACGAAGATCGGTGCCCTCGCCGACGATGTCGACGGCGATGGTCGCGCCGATCCAGGCGACACGATTCGATATGAGATCTCGATTGCCAACGACGGGGCCGCCGAAGCGCTCGCCGTGCGCGTCACCGACACGGTAGACGTCAACACCACGCTCGGCCACGTCGGCCCCGCCGCTCTCCCGGACATGTTCACCGCCGTCGCCGGGAAAACCCTCACGGTCCCGACCGCGGCGGGCGTGCGCGCGAACGACTTCGATCTCGATGCGATCACGCCGAACGCTTCCCTCATCGTGACGCCGATCGTGTCGGGCGCCACGGCCCTAGGCGGCACGATCGACCTGGGAAGTGACGGAAGTTTCACCTACGGGCCGCCTGCCGGGGCCGTCGATGTCGTCGATACGTTCACCTACGAGGTCGCCGACGAGCACGGCCTGGTCTCGACGGGCACCGCCATGATCATGGTGCAGCAGCCCTCGAACACGCCGCCGGTGCTGGCCCCGATCGGCGACCGATCCGTTGACGAGCAGCAGCCGCTGAGCTTCGACGTGCTGGCCACTGATACGGACGTGCCCGCCAACGACCTCACGTTCAGCCTGGACGCCGGCGCACCGACCGGGGCCACGATCGATCCCGTCACCGGGGCCTTCGCATGGACGCCTGTCGAGTCACAGGGCCCTGACGAGTTCACGATCACCGTTCGCGTCGCCGACGACGGTATACCGGCGCTCGAAGATCTCGAGACCATCCGCATCACCGTCAACGAGGTCAACGCCGCGCCCGTCCTCGACGCCATCGGCAACCGGCAGGTGAACAAAGGGAACTCGCTCGAGTTCACCGCCGCTGCCAACGACGCGGACGTCCCTGGCAATGCGCTGACCTTCAGTCTCGACGCCGGAGCGCCCGCCGGCGCCGTCATCGATCCCGTCACCGGCCAGTTCTCCTTCACACCGACCGCGACGCAGCCGTCGGGAACGGTATTCGTCACCGTGCGCGTCACCGACGACGGCGCGCCCGCCCTGGACGACGCTGAAACCATCGCGGTCACCGTTGACGAAGCACCGCCGATCATCCTCGTCGAACAGACCGACTTCACCGTCGAGCACGCGCAGCCGATCACGATTCCGCAGGAAGCGTCGACCCTCGTCTTCACGTACGACCTCACGTTCGATCCCTCCGACAGCTTCGTCAACGATGCGTTCGAAGCCGCGCTGCTCGGCGCCGACGGTCACTCGCTGGTGCACACGATCGCCGCCGTCGATCGCCGGGACGCCTACTTCAACGTCACCGAGGGGCAAACCGTCGCGGTCGGCGTCAACACGCAGACCGACGTCGACGCGGTGAGCCTGGACCTGTCGCACCTGCCCGCCGGAACCGAAGCGACGCTGGTGCTGCGCCTGGTCAACAACGACGCCGACACGACGACGACGGTCGAGATCTTCGACATCACGGTCGTCCAGGGATCACTTGGAACCCCCATCGGCGCCGCGCCGTCGTCATCGATCGCTCCTTCGGCCGGTCCGATCGACTTCTCGAGCCTTTCCGACGTCTCCGACGCGGTGGCAACACCGTACGGCCGGACATCGTTCGACACGTCGGCGGACACGCTCTTCGCCACGTTGTCGCTCGCGAATCAGGAATCGTTCCCCGTCGACGCGCCGCTGCTCGTCGCGATCGATCATCTCAGCGACCCGACCGTGACGGTGCTCAACGCCGACGGCGTCACGCCGGACGGTCTGCCTTACCTTGGCTTCAGCGCGCTCATGGCCGGTGGCACGCTCGACTCCGGCGCGACGACGACCGGTCGCGACCTCGCCCTGCTCAATCCCGGCGGCGAACGGTTCACGTACGACCTCGTCGTGCTCGGCCAGGTCAACCGCGATCCGAACTTCATCAGCGACCCCGACCTCGAAGCGCTGCCGGGCCGGACGTACGCCTACGCGGCCCTCGCGCGCGATCCCGATCTCGATCCGCTGCACTACACGCTGCAGACCGCGCCGCAGGGCATGAACATCGACGCCGACACCGGGCTGATCGAATGGGCGCCGCAGCTCGCCGACGTCGGCAACCGCGCGGTCGTCGTCGAAGTCGAAGACGGTCGCGGCGGCCGCGACGTCCAGTCGTTCACGCTCGCCGTGCGCGACAACGTTCCGAACCGACCACCGATCATCACTTCGACGCCGGTGGTCGACGCTCAGGTCGGCGTGCCTTACACCTACCCGCTGACCGCCATCGATCCCGACGGCGATGTCCTGAGTTACCGCCGATTCGAAGCGTTCGAGGTGCCGGTGAGCAACCCGAGCTTCGAGGCCCAGGTCCTCGCGGACGGCGGCGTGACCAGCAACGTCATCGCCGACTGGGCCCTCATCCGCACGGCGCGCACCGGTGGTGGCGTCTACAACCCCCTGGCCACCGAGTTCCTCCAGGACGTGCCCGACGGCGACAACGTCGCGTACAACATCGGCGCGACGATCGCGCAGACGCTCTCGACCACGCTCGAGTCGCGGACGACCTACACGCTCGAGGTCGCGATCGGCAATCGCGCCGGCGTGCTCGGTTTCCCCGGCTACGCGGTTCAGCTGCTGGCCGGCGACACCGTGCTCGTCGAGGAGTCCTCGTCGACCCCGGCCGAAGGCACGTTCGTCACCGCCACCCTCGTCTACGAGGCGCCGGTGAACGAGCCGCGGGCCGGCGCGCCGCTGGAAATCCGGCTGCTGTCGTCCGGGAACCAGGTCATCTTCGATGACGTGCGGCTCGGTGCCGTGTTCGGCAAGTCCGTTGAAGGCATGTCGATCGACCCGGCCGGGCTGCTCGAATGGACGCCGCAGACCGATCAGACCGGGCCGCACGAAGTCACCGCGATCGCCTCGGACGGGCGCGGCGGACGGGCCGTGCAGGCGTTCACGGTGCAGGTCGGTGGCGCGCCGGGCAATCACGCGCCGGTGATCACCAGCGAACCGGTCACGCAGGCTTCATCACCGGGTGGTCGGATCGTCGTGGCGAACGACGAGTGGACGCTGTCCGCCGCCGGCTTCGGGCGCACGCCCGTGGATGCGGCGGTCTACGCGGCCAACGTCGCCGACTGGTTCCTCGAAGGTTCCGGCCGCACCTCGGGTCGATTCCACGCGCTGTCGGTCAACTTCGGGCTCACCGGCCAGCAGCTCGCCACGGTCATGGCGTCGGCAGGTCACGACTGGACGACGGGCACGAGCATCGACAGCATCCCCGTCACGTTCGACGTGCCGACGCTCCTGCAGTTCGACGGCGTTTACCTCGCCGGCGGCGTCAGCGGCATCGACTTTCTCGCCGATGCGGACGTCCTGATCGAGTACGTCAAGCGCGGCGGCAACGTGTACGTGGCGGCGGGCACCTCCCGCCTCGGCGGGTCGGCCAACGAGGCGAACACCTGGAACGCGTTCCTGAACGCGTTCGGTCTCGCGTATGACACGCGCTTCAACACGGGCACGCTGCAGATCGACATCGATTCGCCGCACCCGATCTTCGACGGGGTCACCGGCCTCTACCAGGCCGGCGGCAACGGCATCTTCGACCTGGATCCGACGAGCATCGCGAACGAAGTGCTGGTGACGGCGCCCGACTTCTTCGGTGATCCGGCCGGCATGTACGCGGTGTTCGACCCGCTGAATGATTCGAGCGCGGCGTTCGCCTACGCCTACCAGGTCCAGGCGGCCGACGCCGACGAGGACGTGCTGGTCTACGCGCTCGTCGAGGCGCCGAACACGATGACGATCGACTCGGACACGGGCCTGATCCGATGGCGCCCCCTCGGGAGCGAGACCCAGACGGTGACCGTGCGCGTCGAAGACGGACGCGGCGGCTTCGACGAGCAGACGTTCGTTCTCGACGTGCGCGCCGACAACCTCGCGCCCCTGTTCACCAGCGACCCGATCACGGTCGTCGGCACGCTGCCTCCGCCACCCGCGCCCGAGACGTTCGACGGGTTTACGTTCGCCCTCGGTGCGCAGGCGTTCGCCGATCGCGTGGTGCAGTACGCACGGAACGGCGTGGATGTCCTGTCGCCATTCGACGATCCGTCGAGGGCGCTGGGCGTGCCCGGCGCCGATGACGACGTCGTCTCGCTAGGCGATCGCGGCGTGCTCGTGCTCGAGTTCCTCGACAACGCCCTGGTCGATCAGACCGACGAGGCCGGCGGCGCGGACCTGGTCATCTACGACACGTTCGACACGTTCCGCGAGGCGTTCCAGGTCGAGATCAGCGCGAACGGCGCGGACTGGATCGACCTGGGTTTCGTCGGCACGGGATCGGGCCCGACGGGCACCTCGCCCTACGCGATCGACATCGGACCGTTCGTCAACCCGGTCGACGTGTTCCGCTACGTGCGCATGACCGATTTCATCACGAACCAGGGCAACGTGCCTTCCGGCGAAGGCGACATCAATGCCGTCGGCACGATCGGCGGGGTACCCACCTCGTTCGTGTACGCGTACGACGCCGAGGCGATCGACCTCAACGGCGATCCGCTGACCTTCTCGCTCGAGCAGGCGCCCGCCGGCATGACGATCGACGCCGCTACGGGGCTGGTCGTCTGGACGTCGGTGGATCTTCCGATCGGGACCGCTCCGGTCACCTTGCGCGTCGAGGACGACAAGGGGCAGTCCGACACGCAGTCGTTCGCCGTCGAGGTGTTCGACGGCCGACTCGGCGAACTCGGCGGACAGGTCTTCGAGGACGTCGACGGTGACGGCACACGCGATGTCGACCCGGTGCGCCCGCCGGCCGGCGGCGATCCCGTGATCGAATCGGGAATCGAGTCGGTGGTGGTCTACCTGGATCGCGACGACGACGACGTGCGCGACGCGGACGAACCGTTCACACTGACCGGCGCCGACGGCGACTACCTCTTCACCGACCTGATCCCGGGCACGCACGTCGTGCGCCACGAAGCGCCGCTCGGTCTGCTCACGACGGCGCCGACGAACGGCGAGCACGTCGTGGCGCTCGGCGACGGCGCGTCGCTCAGCGGATTCGACTTCGGCGACCGGCTGATCCTGCCGACCGAGAACCAGTCGCCGCGATTCGTCTCCGCGCCGTTCACCGACGCGATCTCCGACCGGACCTACGTGTACCGGCCGACGGTCGAAGACCCTGACGGCGACGTGCTCGAATTCGACCTGGCGACCGGTCCCGAGGGCATGGGCGTCACGTCCGACACCGGCATGCTCGCGTGGATCCCGTCCGCGCGCGACGTCGGCGTCCACGAGGTCGTGATCGTCGTCCGCGATCCGCTCGGCGGCTCCGACGTCCAGTCATTCCGGATCGGCGTGACGGCCGAGAACGTCGCGCCGACGATCACCTCCGTGCCGTTCGGGCCCGCGGTGATCGACGTGCTCTACCGGTACGAGGTCACGGCGCAGGACGGCAACGGCGACACGCTCGCGTTCCGACTCGACGAGGCGCCGAACGGGATGTCGATCGACGGCGTCACCGGCGTGCTGACCTGGACACCGCAATCAGACCAGGTGGGCCCCCACCCAGTCGAGATCGTCGTCGACGACGGGCGCGGCGGCCTCGCCAGCCAGGCCTTCGAACTGCCCGCGGTGCTCGACGCCGCGAACGATCCGCCCGCGATCACGTCGCAGCCGCCCGGGCCGGCGCTGGCCCTGGCGCCGTACGTGTACCCGGTCGTCGCCGAGGATCCCAACGGCGACACGCTCGAATTCAGCCTCGGGCCCGCGCCGATCGGCATGACGATCGACCCGCAGACCGGGCTCGTCGCATGGCAGCCCGAAGTCGATGACGTCGGCATGAACGGCGTCGTGGTGAAGGTCGCCGACGGGCGCGGCGGCGGCGCCATTGCAGATGTTCGAGCTGGAGGTCGTGGCGGCGGGGGCGAACGAACCGCCGGACATCACGTCGACCCCGTTGGGACCGGCGCTGGCCGGCGCGCCCTACCGGTACCAGGTGACGGCCGAGGATCCCAACGGCGACCCGTTGACCTACCGAATCGATCCCGCACCCGCCGGCATGACGATCGACCCGCTGAACGGGCTGATCCAGTGGCAGCCCGACGCCGGTCGTGTCGGCCAGGGCAACCCCGTCCTGGTGATCGTCGAGGACGGCCGCGGCGGCCAGGCCACCCAGTCGTTCGACCTTGCCGTCGTCGACGCCGGGTCGAACGATTCGCCGTCGTTCGTCTCGTCGCCGCCGGGACCGGCGCACGTCGACCTGCTCTACCGGTACCAGGCCGACGTGTTCGATCCCAACGGCGACCCGCTGACCTTCGAGCTCGACGCCGCGCCGTCGGGCATGATGATCGACGCATCGACCGGGCTCGTG
>NYZC01000324.1 GCA_002686995.1 Phycisphaeraceae bacterium
CCCTCAACGCGCTCTTGAGGCGCCCCGTCGTCGCGTGGCCAGCGGCGATGAGGGATGAGGTGTGTCCTCACGGTGCCCTCACGGTGCCTCCCTCACGGTGCCTCCTCACGGTGCCTCACGGTGCGGGTTGACAGGACGGGCAGTGAGTATATCATTCCATCCGGATTTAAGGATGGTTACTCCTCCAGCAGCCTCATCCGTGCCGCTGATCGCCCAGATGGAGTCGATCAGCGATCCGGCGCGCCTGCGCCTGCTCTGGTTGATCGAGCGGCACGAGCTGGGCGTGGCCGAACTGTGCGACATCCTCCAGCTTCCCCAGTCGACGGTGAGCCGGCACCTCAAGCTGCTGTCCGCACAGGGCTGGACCGTCCGCCGCCGTAACGGGACCGCGAACCTGTATCGCATGGCGGTCGACGAGCTGGGGGAGGCGGCCCGGAAGCTCTGGGCCATGGCCCGCACCCAGATCGCCGCTTCACCCGCCGTCAGCCAGGACCGGATCCGACTCGACCGCGCCCTGCAGCGTCGCCGCGAAGGCGCCGCGCGCTTCTTCGCCGACGCGGCCGGAGACTGGGACGACCTGCGTAGCCGACTCTACGGCGACGCCTTCACGCACACCGCCCTGCGCGCCCTGCTGCCGCCTGCGTGGCGGATCGCCGACCTCGGCTGCGGCACCGGCGCGGTCGCCCACGCGCTCGCGCCGCATGTCCGCGCGGTGATTGGCGTGGACCAGTCGGCCGAGATGCTCGACGCCGCGCAGCGACGCAACGCCGACTTCGACAACGTCGACCTTCGACACGGCGACCTCGAGCGCGTGCCAATCGACGACCGCACCGTTGACGCCGCGATGCTCGTCATCGTGCTGACCTACCTCGAGGATCCTTCCGACGCGCTCGCCGAGGCCCGCCGCATCACCGTGCCCGGGGGCCGCCTGGTCGTCGTCGACCTGCTGCACCACGACCGGGACGAGTTCCGGCGGGAGATGGGCCAGCACTGGCCGGGCTTCGAGCCCGCCGAGATGCGCGACCGGATCGCGCAGGCCGGATGGTCCGACGCAAATTGCCGCCCTCTGGAAGCCGAGCCGAACGCCAAGGGCCCCGCCCTGCTCCTCGCCGACGCCACGCGGCCGGCGAATGATCCTCCGGCCTGATTCCGCCGATAAGCTGCGAAGCCGGCACCGCACACTGACCCGCACCGACCCCGAAACTTCCTGCCCAGGAGACCCGACGATGAGCACCGCCACCTCGACGCCCCTTCAGTTCAAGGTCGCCGACCTCTCCCTAGCCGACTGGGGCCGCCGCGAGATCATGCTTGCCGAAGAGGAGATGCCCGGCCTGATGCAGGTTCGGCGCGAGTACGCCGATCGCCAGCCGCTCGCCGGCTTGCGCATCATGGGCAGCCTGCACATGACCGTGCAGACCGCGGTGCTCATCGAGACGCTGCGCTCGCTCGGCGCCGACGTGCGCTGGTGCTCCTGCAACATCTTCTCGACGCAGGACCATGCGGCCGCGGCCGTCGCCGTCGGCCCCGACGGCACCGTCGATGACCCGCAGGGCGTCCCGGTGTTCGCATGGAAGGGCGAGACGCTCGAGGAGTACTGGGCGTGCACCGCCGAGGCGCTCGACTTCGGTGACGGACTCGGACCGAACCAGATCGTCGATGACGGCGGCGACGCGACCCTGCTGATCCACAAGGGGCTCGAGTTCGAGAAGGCCGGGAAGGTGCCCGATCCGAGCACGGCCGACAACGAAGAGATGATGCAAGTCCTCGCGACGCTGACGGCACGGTTCGATCAGAACCCGCGCTACTGGCACGGCGTGGCCGACGGCTGCGAAGGCGTCAGCGAGGAGACGACGACCGGCGTGCACCGTCTCTACGCGATGGAGCGCGAAGGCACGCTGCTGTTCCCCGCGATCAACGTCAACGACTCGGTGACCAAGAGCAAGTTCGACAACCTCTACGGGTGCCGGCACTCGCTGATCGACGGCATCAACCGCGCCTCCGACGTGATGATGGGCGGCAAGGTCGCCGTGGTGTGCGGCTTCGGCGACGTCGGCAAGGGCTGCGCCCAGTCGCTGCGCGGCCAGGGATGCCGCGTCATCGTGACTGAGATCGACCCGATCTGCGCGCTGCAGGCGTCGATGGAAGGCTACGAGGTGACCACGCTCGAGGACGTCGTGAGCAAGGCCGACATCTTCATCACCACCACCGGCAACTTCCGGATCATCACCGCCGCGCACATGGCGAAGATGAAGGACGGCGCGATCGTCGGCAACATCGGCCACTTCGACAACGAGATCGACATGGCCGGCCTGAGCAGCTTCCCGGGCATCACGAAGGAGTCGATCAAGCCGCAGTACGACCGCTGGGTGTTCCCCGACGGGCACGGCGTGCTCATCCTGGCCGAGGGCCGGCTGCTGAATCTCGGCTGCGCGACTGGCCATCCGAGCTTCGTGATGTCCAACAGCTTCACCAACCAGGTGATCGCGCAGATCGAACTGGCCTCGCGCCGCGACCAGTACGAGAACCGGGTGTACGTGCTGCCGAAGCATCTCGACGAGAAAGTCGCGCGGCTCCACCTCGAGAAGCTGGGGGTGAAGCTCACGACGCTGACGCCCGAGCAGGCCGACTACATCGGCGTGCCCGTGGACGGGCCCTACAAGCCCGAGCACTACCGCTATTGACACGCGGCCCCGCTGCGCGGACACTTCATATCGAGGAGCCCGCGATGACGGACGCCAACGCGTTTCAGCCGCTTCACGACCGCGTGTACGACGGTGCCGTCGACACGACGTTCAATACGCCGCTGGTCAGGCTGAACCGGGTGATTCCGCCGGACCACGGCACGGTGCTGGCGAAATGCGAGTTCTTCAACCCGATGTCGAGCGTCAAGGACCGGATCGGCCGGGCCATGATCGAGGCCGCCGAGCGTGAAGGCACGATCGACGCTGACACCCACGTGATCGAGCCGACGAGCGGGAACACCGGCATCGCCCTGGCGTTCGTCTGCGCGGCCAAGGGCTACCGCCTCACGCTGACGATGCCGGATTCGATGAGCCTCGAGCGCCGCGCGCTGCTGCGCGCCATGGGCGCGCGGCTCGTGCTGACTCCGGCGATCGCCGGGATGAAGGGCGCGATCGAAGAGGCGGTCAAGATGGTGGGCAGCACCGCCAACGCGTGGATGCCGCAGCAGTTCGAGAACCCTGCCAACCCGGATATCCACGAGGCGACGACGGCGCCGGAGATCTGGCACGCGACCGGCGGCGACGTCGACATCCTCGTCTCCGGCGTGGGCACCGGCGGCACGATCACGGGCGTCGGGCGCTACATCAAGGCCCGCAACGACGGCTTTCGCTGCGTGGCGGTCGAGCCGGCCGACTCACCCGTGATCCAGCAGACCCTGGCCGGCGAGCCGGTCCGGCCCGGACCGCACAAGATCCAGGGCATCGGCGCGGGGTTCGTGCCCACGAACCTGGACCTCGAAATCGTCGATGCGGTCGAGACGGTGACCAACGACCAGGCCATGACCATGGCGCGGCGGCTCGCCCGGGAGGAAGGCCTGTGCTGCGGCATCAGCTCGGGGGCGAACGTCGTGGCCGCGGCGCGGGTGGCCGCAGCCGAGCCGAACAGAACGATCGTGGTGATCCTCTGCAGCTTCGGGGAGCGATACCTCTCGACCGAGCTGTTCAAGGAATACATGCACTGACGATGCGGATTCCTGATTCCTGATTCGGGCGTAACCGGTGCTCCGCTGGCCGGAACCGCCACAAGAAGCCGCGGCACGGGCTGGCGCCCACACCCCATCGAAACGCAAGTCCGTCAATGGGATCCCCCCCGACTCCCTCTACAAAGGGGGCTTGCACGAAGCATCCGAACTCGACTTCATCGGCCGACAGTTGATCGACGAGGACGCTGATTGCGCCCACGAATTTCGCGGCTCTTCGTGGATTTTCGTGGCTACGAAGCCGCGACCGACCGGTTACACCCTTTTGATTTTTGATTTTCGATGGGGGAGAATCGGGATCAAAGGTCAGGTATCGCGGGCACCGCCCGCCTCACCCCCCAGCGGGCCCCACCCGCGCAAGGAGAACCCCACCATGGCGGACAGCGGCGAATCCACAATCATCGCGAACGAGACGCACATCAAGGGCGAGCTGCGATTCGACGGCCAGGCCCGGATCGTCGGGTCGGTCGAGGGCAAGATCGTCGCGCACGGCGACCTGATCGTCGCCGAGCAGGGCACCTGCAAGGCCGAGATCGATGCCGAGAACGTTCAGGTCGACGGTGCCATCGAGGGGGACGTCAAGGCGGGCCAGCGCATCCAGCTCAACAGCAAGGGGCGCATCCAGGGCGACATCGTGGCCCAGAAGCTCGTGACGGCCGAGGGCGCCGCAATCGTCGGGCACGTCAACGTCGGACCGAGCGCAGGCCAGGCCCCGGCCAAGGACAAGGCCGCGTCGTCGCGCGCACCTGATCCGGCCAAGGCGGTGGAAGCCGCGGTCACCAAATAACAGCACGGCAGCGCCCCCGCCGCGATGGCCAGGAAGACCGCCCCACACTCGGTCCGGTGCTATTACTGTCGCCGCCAGTTCGAGGTCGGTGCTCGCGCCGAGTCCACCGCCTGTCCCGGCTGCGGCAAGGCGATCATCGTCGGCGACGTCCTCGTCAAGCAGCTCAAGCCCGTCACGACCGTGAGGACGTGCGGTCGCGTCGTCGTGCATCGCAAGGGTCGCATCATCGCCCGCGACGTGGAGGCGCACGGCGGGGTGGAAGTGATGGGCATTCTCGACGCCAACGTCGTCAGCGGCGGCCCCGTCGTCATTGGACCCAAGGCGCAATGGAACGGAGACTGCAATGCACCGTCGGTCGTCATCAAGCAGGGCGCGCAGGTGAACGGGCAGTTCGTCGTGCCCGATCCGTCCGTCGTGCGCATCGCGGCGCCGAAGCCGGACGAAGCGTCCGCAACGGGCGACGAAGCGCCAACGCAAGGCGAGGCCACGGACCGGAGCGGCACGCGCGCCGCACCGGCAGCCGGCGCTTCGAAGGTGATCGGCGCGGGTCGAAGCCCGACGCAGGCCAACGTCCCCGGTCGACGCGGCGGGACGGCGTAGCGAGGGTTCGCGGCCCCGCGGTCTTGGGACCTCGACTGTTTCGCCGCGTGGCTGAACATCCAATACCCAACGTAAAAGGGGGCGGCCTTCAGGCCGCCCCCTTTCTACTGATCCCCTGACCATGTCTCCGTCAGCCGTCTCGACGGCGTGCCGACGACTCGGCCGTCTTGCGCCCGCGCCGGTTCAATCCTCCGTTCACCGTCTCGCGTCTTCGCTGCTCCAGGCGACCGCCTCGCCCCTGGGAAATCTTCTCGCGCCGTGAACCGATCCGGTCCCGCGCGCCATCCTGCCGCTGCTGCACACGATCGCCGATGCGGTCGCGCCGCTGACCGAACCGGTCGTGCCGGCGCTCCCGGGCCGCGTCGCGGCGCTGCTCGAATCGATCATGACGGCGCTCTTTCACCGTGTCGCGCCGCTCCTGCACGCGCTCCTGCACGCGCTCGCGATGCGCCTCGAAGCGTGCTCGAACGGGCCGGCCCGAACGACCGACTGCGCCGTCGTCCTGCGCGGTGCGGCGCCGGTGCCGCCTGATACGATGCTCGGCAATCCGCTGCGCGAGCTTCGGATGATTCTTCACGAAGCGCTCGTGCCGCCCCAGGCGTTCGATGACCTGACCGTGCTGCTGCATGAACTGCTCGTTGGTCGCAAGACGCTCGATGATCTGCGGGTGCTGCGCAAGCCACGCCGCGTCGGTGAGCCGCTCGACGCCATGCTCGTCCCCGAGATGGCGCAGCTCGGAAAGCTCCTGTCGCGCACGACGCTGGAACACGCGACGACGATGACGTCGCGCCTCCTCGGTGCTGATCTGGCCGTCGCCGTCGAGGTCGACGCGCTGAAAGCGCTTTCTTCCACGTTCAGTGTCGAGCCAGCTCGCCCCGCGCGCTTCGACCGCGGTCACGACCCCGTCGCGGTTCGCATCCGCGGACAGGAACTGATGCTTCACGTTGCGCGCAGCACGCTGCGGCGGCGGCGCCTCGGCCGACGCCGCGCTGCACGCTACCAGGACCACGGTCACACCCATCCGGATTCTCATGTCGTTCTCCCCGGTTCAGCTCAAATGAGATCGGCCACACGGGTTTAGGCGATATAACGGGCCGCAACGCAAGGAAACCGACCGATTCGTCGCGCATATGCTGCCGCAAGGGAAGGGTTTGTAACGATCAGGCAAGAAAATTCGCCAGGTTCGTTGACTCGCGCGGACGCTGCGCTAGAGTTACTTATCCTCATCCTGTCGGTGTGACAGTCGAAGGCCGAAACACTCGAAAGACGGCACTTCGACGCTTCCCGTCACGGGAAGATGCAGATCGGCTCTTTGCCGCAGCGAAGTTTTGCAGTGCTCTTCGTGCACGTTCGGGGGTCGGCTCGGGCCGTTTGACAGGCTGTGAACGAATCTGGTGCTCGGGTCTTCCGGAGTGGATGTCGCACGAGCCGCCAGGGGGCGGGTTGGAGGAGCGAAGGGGAAACGGCGGAGAGCGAGGAGTAGGCACGTGGTGGCGGATGGGGACGGAACGGCCCTCGGCGGCAACGCTGAGGGTCTTTTCATGCGCGTTCCCAGGCTCGGAGCGCGCCGTCGCGCCACATCCGGTATCGAGTCGCCGCGCATAAGGCCCGTGGGCTGACGCCGGCTGACGCCCACGGTTCGCCAATGGGGGCAGACGGGCGAACCGCGCGGCGTAAGCCCGCGGGTGACACGCCCGGGATCTTCAACCGCGCTCCGCCCGATTCTCACTCCGGAACCCGGAACCCGGAACCCGAATCCAGCCGACTATAATCCGCGGTGCTCCGCTCCGAACCCCGCTCGCGCATGCCTCGTCATCCCACCGCCCCACCATCGCACGGTCTCGAGCGACTCGAATCTCGCGTCCTGCTCTCGGACGTCTCGGGCACCGTGTTCAACGACTTCAACCGCAACGGGATGCAGGACGAAGGTGAGCCGGCGGTCCCGGGCATCGAGGTCGCGCTGTTCCGCACTTCGAGTCGGACCGATCGCATCGCCGCCGATCAGGTGCTCGTCATCTACAACTCCGCGAACGCCGACAGCGCCGCGGTGTTCGACCACTACAGCGCGCGGCGACCCGGCGTGCGCGGCTTCGACCTGGACGATCCCGACCTCCTTCCGGGCGCCGTGACCTACGACACGTTCATCCAGCGCATTCGTGATCCGGTGCGCCGACACCTCGACCTGGTCGATCCCGATCGAAGCATCGTCGTCCTGACGCTGACGATGGGCATCCCGCACCGCATTCGCGACCTCGGCCAGGACCCGGGGCTCGGCGAGCGCCCCGGGGACGCCGGCGAGCAGTTCGGCCTCGGCAACGCCACCTACGCCTCGGTGGATTCCGAACTGACGCTGCTCTGGCACGACCTGAGCACGACCCCGCGCGGCGGCGAGCTTGGCGGCCGGATGGACTCGTACGCCGACAACTTCGTCGTGAACCCCTACTTCGGACAGACGATTCCGATCACGACGCACAGCCGCGCCCGAATCGACGACCCGTTCAGCTTCATCAACCGCGCCCAGGTCCACTGGACTTGGCGCCGCAACGCCATCGGTGCGAGGAGCGCCGACGCCGGCCGGATCTACCTGACGAGCCGACTCGACGGGATCGGCGTCGATGACGTCATCGCGATGATCAACCGCGCGGCCGAACCGGTCTACGAGCCGGGCGCGCACCAGGTCATCATCGACCGCAACGTGGACGGCGACGACGAAGGCGACTACGAGGCCACGCGCGACCTGCTCGACGCGGTCTGGCCGGCGATCACCTTCGACGAGAGCCCCAACTTCCTGATCGGCGCGTCGAACGCGGTGCCCGATCCGAACGCGGTCGTCCGCGAAGGTCCGGTCGCCGCCCTCGTCAGCTATGGCGGCAACCACGGCAACGCCAGCCAGGGCAACTACCTGCGCACGTTCACGAACCAGCTCGTGGACGGTGCGATCGTGAGCACCCTCGAAAGCTTCAACGCCAAGTCGTTCGGCGGCCTCGTCGGCTTCCTCGATCACGGCCAGCTCTCCAACTGGATCGACCGTGGCGGCACGTTCGGCGTCGGCAGCGCCTGGGAGCCGTTCGTCGACGGGCGCGTTCGCAACGAGCACCTGTTCGACGCGTTCTTCCGTCGCGGCCTGACGTGGGTCGAGGCCGCGTGGTCCGCGATTCCGTACGTCTCGTCGACGCACGTCGTCGTGGGCGACCCGCTCTCGGTCGCCACGTTCAGCGACCCGGCGTCCACGACGGCCACGGACGGCGACGGCGGCTACCGATTCGAGGACCGACTGCTCGAAGGGCATTACCTGCAGTTCACGCTCCCCGACGACTTCGCTTTCGTCGAACCGGAAGACGAAGACGGCATCGACGCCAACGGGCGAACGGAAGTGTTCGTGCTCGGGCGCAAGGCAGGCGACGAGCGCGCGATCGGCCTGCGCGAGATCGCCGATCCCCCGACGCTGCAGGTCGCCGACGGCGCCGGCGACGAGGACGCGCCGATCGCGCTGTCGATCGCGGCGGCGCTCACGGATGACGACGGCTCGGAGGAGCTTGCGATTCTGATCGATGACGTACCCGAGGGCGCCCTGCTCTCGGCGGGCACGCGCCGCGAGGACGGATCGTGGATGCTCGGCGGCGATGAGCTCGCCGGGCTCTCGATCACGCCGCCGCCGGATGCCGACGACGACCTTTCGCTGACCGTCCCCGCCGTCGCCACCGAGCCGAACGGCGGCGACACGTCCGAGACGGTGCGGACGCTTCAGATTTCGGTCCTGGCCGTCGCTGACGCGCCCGTCCTGGAGGTCACGGACGCGGCGGGCGAGATCGACAGCAGCGTCGGGCTGTCCATCGACGCGGCGCCTGCGGACTCGGACGGCTCCGAGGCGCTCACGATCCTGATCGAGAGCGTACCTGTCGGAGCGATCCTTTCCGCCGGCACGCCGCTGGACGAATCGCGATGGTCGCTGCAGCCGGCCGACCTGGCGGGACTCTCGCTGACGCCGCCTCCGGGCCGCAGCGATCCCTTCGAACTCGATGTGACGGCGACCGCCACCGAAGCGTTCGGCGGGGATGCGCAATCGATCTCCGTGCTGCTGCCGGTCGTGATCCACACCGTGCACGAGCAGGATGGAGCCGTCGAAGACGAGACGGCGACGATCGGCCACGATCAGATTCTTCCGGCCGCCGTCGCGGCGGGCGTCGGGGTATCGGGTGACGACGTGACGTTCCTGGTGACGAAGATCCTCCAGGGCATGCTGACCGCTTCCGGCGCTCCGGCCGTGCCAGGATCGACGCTGCTGGAGACGGGTCCATCCCTCGCGTGGCAACCGCCCGCGAACGAGAACGGCACGATCGAGGCGTTCCGCGTGCTCGCCGACGACGGCTCGACCTCGGCGACGATCCAGGTCGAGTTCATCGTCGCGCCAGTGAACGACGCGCCGATGCTGACCGGAGCCACGGCGCATCCGTCGATCGTCGGCCTCGGCAACGCACTGCGCATCGATGCCGAGGGTGCGACTGACATCGACGACGCCGAACTGCGCGTCCGATTCCACCAGGACGTCAACGGCAACGGCCTGGTCGACGGCGCCGACGGGCTGCTCGCCGAGGCCGAAGGCCCCGGGCACTCGGCTTCGATCGACAACCGTCTGCTCGGTCTCGGAGACCACGTGCTCCTCGCCGACGCCGTCGACGACGCCGGCGCGGTCAGCGCCCCGATCGCGATTCCGGTGCAGGTCACCGAGGTCCAGGGCGGCCCGTCCGAGCAGGACGCCGCGTCAACACGACCCAAGGTCATCACCGCGCCGTTCACGCCGGATCCGGCCGCGCGACGCCCCGTCTCGGTGAGCCTTTCCGGGCCCGGCACGGTCGAGGTCGTGGTCGGTGACACCGGCGAGGGCGAATTCAGAAGGATCATCGTGCGCGACGCCACCGAGGCGTCCACGCTGACCGTGCGCGGTGCCGTCGAGATCGACGACATCCTGGTTCTCGGGCGCCTCAAGCGAATCACGGCGCCGGACGTCGCGCTGCGCGGCCGACTGGACGTGCAGTGGGTCGCGACGATCCGGCTCGATGCCGCGCGCGACGGGCATGCGATCACGATCACGGCAAACGACGGCTCGATCTCGTTGCGGATCGCCGAGATGGCGGGCCTCAACGTCGTCAGCGCCGCGCCGATCAAGCGCCTGAAGACGCGCACGGCGCACGGCGCGAACGGGACGCCGCAACTCATCGCACCATCGGTGGCGAGCCTGCTGATCGACGGCGATCTCGACCTGGCGCTGGAGATCGCCGGCGCGGTGGCACGGGCCACCATCAAGGGCGCCGTCAGCGGCGACTGGCACGCAGGCTCCGCGCGTTCGCTGACCCTTGGCGCCATCGATCCGACGTTCACCGCGCACTTCGACGGTCCGGTGGATCGGCTGAACGTGCGCGGCAGCGCGGCCGGGCGCATCACGGCGCTCACCCTCGGCCGGATGACGGTGCGCGGCGACTACGACGGCCGGGACGCCGGCGCGCAGCTGATCCTCATGAAGCCGCCGGATCCCGCGGCACCGCGCGATCTGACCCTCGGGCGCCTGACCGTCAACGGCGTCCTGCGCCGGGTGGAGATTCATTCGCGCGGTCACGCCGGACGCATCAGCGCCCGCATCGTCGAGCAGAGCGTCATCTTCGCCGGCGTGGCCGACGACCTGCCGGGCCTGCCGGCGTCAGCCGATGACTTCGTCACCGCGGCGCGCCTCGACGGGCTGAAGGTGACCGGCCGGCGCGACCGTCCCTTCTGGCTCGTCGACAGTCGTATCGCGGCCGCGGAGATCGGCACGGTCACGATCGGCTTCGCGCAGACCGGCGCGGACGATCCGTTCGGCGTCGCGGGACGATCGATCCGATCGCTGACCTATCGCGACGCGGACACGCGCCTCCGCGCGCGCTCGGCGGAGGACATCGACGCCGCCTTCCCGCTCGGCAGCTTCGAGGTCAGGGTCGTGTAGAGCCCCTACCAGGGTTCGAGCCCAATCCTGTTCGGCAAGGCATTCGCGGTCCGTTCATCGGGATCGCCTCACCGAGCCGGGCCGGGGACGACCCGGCTCGGCAACGCAATGCGAACATCAAAGGACGCGGACGCTGCAGTTGGATTCCCAAGCGGATCCCGTGCCGAGCAGGATTGAGTCGGGCCCCCGTTTTCGCAGCGGGGGGATGGAGCCGCATCACGACGGGCGATGCACTCGGGTTCGGAGGCCAGCGCGACGCTGATCGAGGACGAGGACGAATCGCCGGAAACGGGAGCCCCCCTTTCCAAGGCGGAGTTGGGGGGGGCTACTCAACCTCGTACTCGATCGTCACCACCGCCCGCACCGATTTCTCGATCCGCGTGGTGTCGTTCTCGCCGTAATCGGAAACCCGGGTCGAATGGGCCGGCGTGATCTGGAACACGCCCTGGCTCGCCTTGCGCAGCATGCCGATACGCGAGCCGCTCCCGGCGATCAGCCGCTCCGCACGGGCCCGCGCGTTGCGGGTAGCCTCTTCGAGCAGATCGAGCTTCAGGTCGTTGAGCCGCGTGAACAGGTAACGGGGCGTCTGCGACGCCAGCTCGATGCCCTCCTTGAGCAGTCCCGACGACTGCGTCGCGGTGGCGGCGATCCTCCGCACATCGCCGGCCTTCACCTCGAAGTGCTGCTTCAGCACGTACTGCTCGATCTCGTTCGTTCGCATTCGCGTCTCGCCCGTTCGATACAGCTTGTCGATCCCGACCGCCGCCACGCCGACGGAGGCGTGCTCGAAGCCCATGGTCGCCAGGTAGTCGAGCAGCCGGGCACGATGTGCCTCCATCTGCGCCATGGCCGTGGCGAGATCGGCATCCCGCGTCGTGAGATCCCCCGACCAGACCGCGATGTCGGCGTCGATCCGGCGCTCGGCGAAGCCCTTCACCCGGATGGTGGTGTCCCGCACCTTGATGCGCAGCACGGTCCGGGCACCGATCCAGGTCGAGACGATCATCCCCAGCGCCAGGCACGCGCCCAGTGCCGCCGTGCCCGCAAATCGTGATATCGGGTACCGCATCTTCGACCGCGCCTCCTGCGCCGGACGATGCCGTGCTCGGGTTCCCGCCGCGCCTCGAGTTCGTCCTTGAACTCCGTGACCTTTCGGTGCGGACGCGGCCCACCACCTGGTCTTATCGACCAGATCCCTTCTCCGCGCTCAGATCGTTCCCGGGTCGTCGTCGTCCGTCGCTGCCGTGTCGCCGAGCGTCTCGGATTCCGACTCCTCTTCCTCGGCGATGGCCGCCGTGGTGACCCGCGTCATCTCGAGCAGTTGGTCGATGCGCCGCTTCTTCAGCGGCAACAGCGGTACGTTCGGTATGCGCCGGATGACGCTTCGGGCCCTGGCGTCGTAGATCACCAGGTCGCCGGCGAGGCAGAAGATCGCCTCCAGGATGTCGGGGTAGCTGGTGCGCACCGTCTTCGCGCCGCGGGCCGCCGCCCAGTCGACCTTGCCGAAGGCGCGGTGCTCGAACTCATTGTGGGTGAACCGCCACTGATCGTTGATGCGGCTCCAGATCCACATCACGATGTAGGGGATCGTCAGGAGAATGCTCACCGAAAGCCCGAGCCCGCCGGAGTAGCCCGGGGCCAGGCGCCTGAAGAAGTTGTAGATGTCGCCGAAAACATTGAACTGCTTGACGTCCTTCAGCCAGAAGCCGATGAACAGGATCGCCACCACCACCACCACCCAGAAGGCCGCGGCGTTACGCGGCAGGTCGAGGCCCATCGTGGCGATGGTCGCGATGAGCAGCACGATCCATATCCACGCCATGATCGGGTTGCCCCACTGCCAGTCGGCGAACGGGTACATCAGGTAGCCGACGACGATCAGCGGCCAGGTGAACAGCAGCTTGGGATAGCTGTAGAACACGAGCTGGATCGGCGGCTCCGCATCGCCGGTGGACGCTGGCTGGCGCTTGAACCACTTCATGGATGAGGCCCCGACGCATCGTAACGGAATTTCGTCCACGACTAAGATCCTGTCCATGACGCGAGCAGGTACGTCAGCAAGTCTCCCCTCCGGTCTGCTGCCGGCCATCCTGCTTGCACTCGTCGCGCCGACGATCGCCGCGGATCGCCCATCCGCACACTGGCCGCAGTGGCGCGGCCCGCTCGGCACGGGCGTCGCGCCGCATGGCGATCCGCCGGTGACCTGGGACGCGGACCGCAACGTTCGCTGGAAGGTCGAGATCCCCGGTCGCGGTCACGCGACGCCCGTCGTGTGGCACGATCGCGTGTTCGTGACGACGGCGGTGCCCTACGGCGAGTCGCTCGAGCCTCGATTCAGCGGCGCGCCGGGCGCCCACGACAACCTTCCCGTCACGCGCCATCACCGGTTCGCGGTGCTCGCCTTCAGCCTGTTCAACGGCAAAGA
>NYZC01000325.1 GCA_002686995.1 Phycisphaeraceae bacterium
GGCGACTGGAACTATGAGATACTTCCCGGTTCATGAATAACACATCGAGCCCCCATCAAAATTCGGTAACTTATTGTTTTGCGCGCCCTAACTGCCCCCGATCGCCGACACGCGCAGCGTGTAGTTACCGCTCTGCTCGGCCACGTGCTCGATAAGCTCGCCCGGTTGCTGGCGGCTCGCGACGAGCCCACCGGAAGGATCGTACAACTCGAGGAGCGCGTTCAGATCGTCGCCGTTGCCCAGGGCAGGTCCGGGTCGCGTCAGCGCGGCCACGATGTCGTCGTTCTGCATGGCCGGGATCGTGTAATGGTCCACGTCGTGCAGATCGAAGTTGATGATATGGGTCAATTCATCAGGGGACAGTCCCGACAAAGCGTCACGGCCGAGCGCGGTCAGTGCCCGCGCTTTGGCGAGCGCCGCGGCGCGGCTCTCGCTCTGCGCCGCGAAGTACATCACGATCTTCTTCTCTCCCGGAGCCAGCGTGAACCCGTATTCGACCTCGATCTCGCCGCTCGAATAGGACGCCTCGGACGGCCGCTGTCCCCCCGGACCGGCAGTGACTCGAAGCAGGGCAGGTTTCGGCGGCCCGTCAATCGAATCGTCGATCACGATCCAGTCGTCTCCCGGATCGAGCGACCCGCCCCCAGATGTCGCGACGCGGACCGTGCTTGACCCGGAGTTTGCCCGCGTGACGACGTCGACGGTGATATTGACGGGTGTCGACGACTTGCTCTCGAATATCTCGAGATACCGTATGAACGCGCGGTCCTCCGGCACAAAGACCTTGCGCCAGCGGTTGTAGCTGCTTCGGCGCAGGATGGCGATGGTGACCTCGCGGCCACCGTCCTCGATCAGGACGTCGGACGGTGACGTCGACGAGGTGCCGAGACCGTAGTCGTACACATCATTCGTACCGCTGTCGATGGCCCCGCGCCACTGGATGTCCCAGAGGAACCCGCCCCCGTCACGGAAGTCCGCGGGCAATTGAAAGGCGCCGACGTCATCAGCGACGACGCCGGCTGGACGTCCGACGTAACCGACGACACCGCCCGGCAGCGGCGCAGGGAGCGACTGGGCATCGAGCGGCTCGACGTCGAAGCCGCCGTTACGGGTCACGATCAGACCGTAGTCGCCGGCACCGCCGACGTGGACGTAGTAAGTCCCGGTCATGGCTGCGACCACGCTCTGGACGGCCAGGTCGACGTTCGCCGCGGGCTGACCAGCGCCGACGAGCGTCGACGCCGCATCGCGGAGTTCCAGCACCGCGCCCGTGACCGAACTCTTGAGCGCGATCGTCACGACATCACTCGCATCGGCGTGGAACCGGAAGACGTCGAGATCGCCGCCGAGCGCCCGACCCACGACGGCGCCGCGCTGCATCGTCCCGGTCCCGATCCTGATGAAGCTCGTGTCCATCTCTTGCGCACTGACGGCATCGTCGTTTTGCGGCCCGCCGTAGGCTTCATGCTCGACGCCGGCGTTGATCACCAGCCGCGTCTCGTGGATCCCAGGCGGGCCGACGGAGCCGACGATCAGCGTGTACGTGCCACCCGTGACCACGCCAATCGGCGGCAGCACGATGTCTCCACCGTCCGCCGCGACCGCCGACCCCAGAGAGACTCCGTCGGGACCCAGTAGTTCGAGCATCCCGGCGAGCGACGAATCCGCCTCGGTCGCGACCGCGATCGTCTGACCCGGTTCAAGATCGATGTGGTAAACGTCATGGTCTGCGACGCCGTAAACGTAACTGCGCACTGTCGCGTCGAAGATCAGCGATCCGCGCGGCTCCAGGGGATTCAGCGGCCGGGCCACCACCGTTGCCGCGCGGTCCGCCGCGAACTCGATCGCAAAATCACCCCCGGGCGCTCCGTCGCCGCTCGGCGGACCGGATTCGCCGTCGAGATCGTGCCCGAGCTCATCTTCGATGCGGCCGTCGCCGCTGAACAGGGTCAGCGTGTAGCGATCATCCTCGAGATCGGCAAAGGCAACCGTCAGTATTCGCTCGGCCGCGTCGTATTCGAGCGAGACCGGCGACCGGACGCCGCCAAGCACGCCGATCAGCATCACGTCGGAAGCGTCCAGCACGGATACGTCGATCGGTTCGTCGAAGCGGGCGACGTAGGTGAGATCACCAATTGGAACGACGCCGCCGTCGACGATGGACGACGCTACGATGCGCGGACCTGAGAGATCAAGGTCGAACGTAGTGACGAACGGCTCCAGGTTGCTTCCCGCAAAATTGCTTACTCCCTCGACCGTCACGACGTGCTCGCCGTCCATCAGCGGCGCCGCCAGTTCGAACACCGCCGTGTCGCCGTCTACGGCGCTCACCGTCGCGGCCGGCAATCCGTCGACACGCAGATCGGCCGCATCGAGCGTCGACAGCAGCACATTCGAGCTGAAATCCACCTGAATCGAAGCCGGTGCTACGGCGAGAAGGACGCCGTCACCGGGGTCGGCGCCCAGCACGGTGAACGGCGTGCCTCCCGAGTGGCCCGACACGCTCAGCACGTAGACGCCCTCGCTTCCGTCTTCACCGGAGATCCTGACCTGGTACACGCCCGGCTCCTGGGCCACGAAGTCGACGATCGATGCATTGCGCCCGTCGGGCGATCCGTCGAGGTCGACCGCCACCGGAACGACGGGGTCGCCCGGCGCGAACAGTGCGATCTGCGGATCGAGCCGGGCTGGTCTCTGGGGTCCGTCGAAGGGCGTATGGGTCTCGATCGTGAGCACGTCGCCCGCGCGGACTTCGACCGAGAATCGTTCTGACCGATCGATCTCGAAGTTGACGATCTGTTCGATCTCGGCGGCCGACAGTCCGTCAAGGGCGCTGCCGCCCAGAGCCGTCAGCCGATCGGCAGCCAGCTCCATCGCCTCCTGGTCGAAACCCTGCGTCGCGAAGTGCATCACGATCTGCGTTTCGCCCGGCGCGAGCGCGAGGTCGTACGAAAACGTGATATATGAGCCGTTGAGCGTCGTCCCATCGGGAGGACGGCCACCCGGACCGCGAACCACCTGCGCGGCGGCGCGGCTCGAAAAGCGCCCGATGATCAGCCAATCGTCGTCGGCGTCGAACGTCGAGTCGCCATCGGACGTCGTGGTAAGCGTGGAGTACCGATCCATCTCGCTTCGAACCGCGGCGGTGTATTCGAGCGGCGCGCTGGAGACGTTGCTCACGATCTCCAGGTAGCGGATGAACGCGTCGTCTGTCGGGACGAACACCTTGCGCGTGATCTCCAGCCCGTCATCGACGTGCGGCCCCAGAACGAACTCCCGTCCGTCCTGCTCCACGAGGAGATCAAAGGTCGGGAAATCGAGCAGCCACAGGCTTCCGGAGTCAAGGCCGCCGAAACCGGACGAGCTGCCGATCGTGCCGTTCTGCCGGACGGACCATCGGAACCCGCCTCCATCGGTCAGACTCCCCGATCGGACCGGCACCGGAATTTCCCGCACGTCGCCGATACGCCCGAGCACCCGGTTCGCGGGACCCACCTCCTGCACGATGGTGGGCGATGCGGGTTCCTGTCGCGTGCTGAACGAAGCATCCTTCGTCACCACGAGTGCATAATCCGCCGCGGCCGATCCCGACACCCGCACCGCGTAGTCGCCGGTCCCGCCTGACAGAAGATCGGAAATCGTCAGGAGGCCTTCCTGCGCGCTGCCGATCGCCAGGAGGCGCGCCTGATCGTCGTAAAGCTCGAGCGCCGCGTCCGGCGCTCCGCCTATGTCAAGCACGATGGACGCGAACGCACCCGAGGCGAGCGAGAAGCGGAACCAGTCCTGGTCCGATCCGTCCGCCAGACTTCCGATCACCGCCGCGCGCCCGACGCCGGCCGGAAGGTCGATCGCGCTGCCGTCGAGGAATTCGGCATTTGCGATCAGGTCGTTCGATGTGCCGGAAACCGGCTCCATCTCCAGTGCCGCGTTGATGAGCAGACGCAGCGCGTAAACGCCCATAGACCCGAAATGGCCGGACACTTCGATCGCGTACGTCCCGCTCGACGCCGCCGGCGCGGTCTGAATCACCGGGTCGTGAACAAGTGTGCTCGTCGACGCGATCGGGACACCCGAGGGGTCGAACAGCTGGAAGCGCGGCAGCAGCAGCAGGTCGCCCTCGACGAGCACCGTGATCGTCTGCCCGGCCTCCAGGTCGACCTCGAACCGGTCCCGGTCGCCGATGAAGCCGATCGAGCCGCTCGCCGTGGTTTCGAAGATCAGGCTCCCGGCAGGCGGCACCGACTCGATCGGCGCGAGCTCCGTCGCGTCCAACCGATCGGTGATGAACTCGACCTCGAACACGCCGCCCGGTACGCCGTCGCCCGAAGGGGTTCCATCCGGCGAGGACGGGTTGGGCTCGCCATCAAGGACGAATCCCTCGAAGTTTCGGAATGCGCCGTTGTCGCCGGTAAGCCGGAAGGTCCAGATATCCTCGGGCAGATCGACGTAACCCAGCGTCATTATCGAGGTCGTGTCGTCGTAGCTGAAGGTCTCGTACGCGATCGCCCCATTGGCCGCGCCGACGAGCTGGATGTTGTCGCGCGGCGTGTGAAACACCTGCCTGTCGAACTCGATCTGAACGTTCAGATCTCCCGTCGGCAGCACCTGCCCCCGAACGAGCGACGAAGCAATGATCCGCGGCGCAGGACTGATCGTGAAGGTCCCGGAATAGAGCAGGTTGACCTGACCAAAGACATCGCCGACCACGCCGGCTTCGATTCGGACCGGGTGTGCGCCCTCGGACAGTGACGGCAGGTCGAAATTCAGGGTGTGGTCGTCGATCTGCAGCACGCCCGTCGCTGGAATCCCACCGAATGTGAGGTCCGTCGCGTCGATGGTGCCGATCGTGATCGGCTGCGAGAACTCGACCTGCATGTGCGGAGGCGACATGAAATCCGCTGCCCCCTCCGGCGGATCGGTCTGGACGACAATCATGGCAGGCACGTCGATTCGGAACGTGCTCGAAAAGGCCTCGTTGGTGTTTCCGTAAACGTGATCCACGACGCCCGCCGCGAGTTCGACGGCATAGGTGCCTTCGATCAATCCATCCGGCAGGTCAAAGCGCAACGTGTAGGGATCGACGACCATGACATCCATCGCCGGCTGACCGTCGAAGATCAGGTCGGCGGCGTCGACGCTCTCGGCATCGACGGCATGCGAGAACTCGAGGGTCACCTGGCGCGGCACCGCGTTCACGACGGCGCCGTCGCGCGGTGTCGCATCCACGACCCACATTCGGGTGAGACCCGGGTCCTGCAGAAACGCCTGGACGGTGTACTCGCCCGACGTCGGCTGACGCGAGGTGACTGCGATGAAGTGCTCCCCGCCCTGCCGCGCCGCATGCCGGGCAAACGCCCCCCGACCGTCGGGCTGGCCGTTGTCATCGAACGCGACCTCGCTCCCCTCAGGATCGAGAATCCGCAGCGCGGGATCGAGCTGATTGACGAACTGACCCGGGCCTCCCGCCGGGATCGTGGTGAACGCGAACACGGCCTGCCCTTCGTCGAGGCGGATCCGGTATACGTCGTCTTCCGTATACCCTTCGTCCGAGCCTACGGCGGAGAGTTCGTCACCATCGTTGATGGTGCGCTTGTAATCGAGCGTCTCCAGGTCATACACGTCCACGTGACGGTCATCCGCGACGAACAACTCGTCTCCAAGCACGCCCACGCCATCATGCGGTCTTGATGTCGACGTCAGAGGCCCGATCTCGGTCATCACGCCGGTCAGGGGATCCACCTCGTACAGTGTCCGAATATGAACCGAGAGTAGGCGGTCGCGCGAGGACGCGAGCGCACCGCTCGTCTGAATCGGCGTCAGGACGCGTTTGACATCGCCGGAACCGTAGTCGAACACCGTGATCCGTCCGCCACCGAGCAGAAAGATCTCGTTGCGCAACACTGCAAGACCATCGGCGTGAACGTCCGGCTGCGCGATCGTGCGCAGCACCGTCCCGTCGTCCATATCGACTTCGTGTATCGGATCACCTTCATGACCTGCGAGCAGCAGAGTCCTGCCGGTCGCTGCCATCGCGAACCTCGAATCCCCGGCGCTGCTCATCGGGTTCCCGAAACCGCCGATCCCGACGCCGGTCACCGGGTCGATCTCCTGAACGAAGTTATAGCTCTCGTTGTAGTAGAACAGCCGGCCCGAGACACCGCTGACGAAGTAACCGAGCGCCAGGCGGTTCTCGCCGATGTCCTGTGCGTCGGCCGGTCCATTGTTCGGTTCCGAATCGAACGTCGCGTTGCGCACGACGGCGACCGTGTATGCCACGATGTCCGGACTGGACACTCGAACAAAGTAAGTCGACGAATGCGTGACCTGATGATCGATGCGCAGATATGAGTCGCGCTGGACGGCGTTCGCGCTCGCGATGATCGCGCCATCCCTGTCGAGAAGCTCGAGAGAGATCGTCGCCCCGTCATCGTGGTCCAGCATGAAGGTGACTCGATCGGATTCGAACAGATCGATGGCGTAATGATCGCGGTCGTCGTCCGTACGCAGCACCAGGTTCTCGAAGCCGCGCCCGCCGTTCGGCATGCTGCCGGTGCCGAACTGCTGGAACTTGATCCGGGTTCCCGCAGACAAGGGGATGCCCGAGACGGACGCCGCCGCCTTGACGTCCACGGTGTAATCGACGGGCGCCCCGACGCGCGTCTGTGCCGGCGGGTCCCACAGCGGATGCCACTGGATCCCGTCGGCGCTGATGGCGATGCCGTCGGCGTTCTGCCGGCCGGTGAATGGCCCGGCGAACACGTCCTCGGTCTCGTTCCATTCACTGTGCGCGAAATCCAGCTCGACGAAACTGCGATCCTCCAGGTTCAAGCTCCAGATCGCCTCGTTGAGCGTGGGCGGGCCGTCGACTTCGCGCGCCAGCAGAAGGCCGCGCTCGTCCTGGGACCGGCCCGGGAGCTGTCGCACCTCGACGATGCCGTCGAACTCGGAGGTATAGGTCGACCATTCGGGCCCCAAGCCCGACCGGAAGTCCTCGGTGCGACCGCCCAATTGACCACTGACCCCGTAAAGTTCCCCGCCTCCTCCGATGAACACCGCGGCGTCCAGTCGTTCGGCGTCAGCCAGGTCATCGTTGCCCGCGCCGACGCGGCCTTCGACCTCGACGACGGCGTTCAGCATGACGATCAGGTCGTAACCGCCCGTCGTGCCGGCCGCTCCGGAGACTTCGATGACGTAAGGACCGCCGGCGCCGATGTGGACGCCGTTGACGATCGCCGTGGCACCGTCCGCGATGGCGGAAGCCCGCGCAATCTCCTGACCATCCGGACGGACGACGCGCAGGACGGAGCGCAAGCCGCTGGACGCGTCCGCGACCACGGTCAGAAGCTGTCCGGCGTCAAGCTCGATGAGATGGAAGTTCGTATCGCCCGCAGGCTGGATCGAACCGCTGGTCACTCCCCGGTAGGACCGCGTCCCTTCCGGCCCCAGCTTCATCAGCGGCACCGGGAAGTCCTCGACGCTCACCGTGAAGGACGAGGTGAACGCTTCGAGCGGCGTCCCGTCGACGCTGACCACCTCGCCCGCGGCCATCACGAGTTCGTGGAACCCGCCGAGCACGTCCGGTGGCAGCTCGAACAGGACCGAGTCGCCATCGACGACCGAGACATCGACGGCCGGCTGACCGTCAACGACAAGGTCCGCAGGCTGAAGGGACATCAGATGCACTTGGCGCGTAAAGTCGATCTCCACGTGCGTCGGGGCCGTCTCGAACGCTTCGCCATCGGCCGGATCGCGCGCGATCGCCACGAACGGCGGGGTATCGGGGGAGTGCCCCTGCACGGACAATACGTACTCACCCGAGGTACCGCGGGCGGCATCGACCTTGATGAAATACACGCCGTCGGCGGGTGCGGTCCAGGTCAGCGCCGCATTGCGGCCATCGGCAGCCCCGTCATCGTCGGCGGCCAGAATCCGGCCCGACGCGTCGAGCAGATCGATGTGCGGATCCACCGTCGGCGGGGCGCGCCCGAACCCGCGGGAAGGCGTCGTCGTCTCGATTGCGAGCCGGTCACCTTCTCGCACGTGGACCTGATGGACATCATAGGGCTCTCCGCCATCGGCCCCGATCACCGGGTAGGTGCAGAACCAGACCTGGCGTTTGAACTCGAGGGTCGCAATATCGAGCGCGATGGTGCCGGGCCCCGCCGGGCACGAATCGGCCCCGATGAACACCTCGTCGCCCAGCACGCCAAGACCGCCTCCGACGTTATCGCTTGGTATCGGACCGAGCAGCGTCGCGACGCCGGTGGCCACGTCCACTTCGAAGAGCTGACCCTGGGCGTTGGACGAATCGCTGTCGCGGTTACGGACCAGAAGAGCATCGGAGCTGGCGCCGAGGGAGTAGACACGGAAGCCGGGATGTATCGTTCGACGGACCTCACCCGTTTGCGCGTCGAGCACCATGATGCCGTCCTCCCCCCACGAGACGAACAGCTCGCCCTCGAGATAAGCCAGGCTATGGGCCACCTGGAACCCAGGCAGGTCGACGACCGGGTTGGGGATCTCCCTGAGAAACCGCAGTTCGTGGTCGTACTCGCGAAACGGGTCGCGTCGCAACGAGTAGATGACGGTTGCCGGCGTCGTCGCAGCACCGGTCACCTCGATGTTCTGGTCGAGTTCGTTCAGCACCTCGCCCGTCATCGGGTCGATCTCGAGCAGGTCGCGGCCGTCCGATACGAACAGGCGCGTATTGCCCACGCCGACGTGGCCGAGCATGGTTCCGGTCGCGGTCAGGTCGTTGGCGGTGTCAGTCGTATTATCGAGCTCCGTAGCGAATCCCGCGTTCCGCGTCACGACCATCGTGTATTCGCTGTTGACCTCACCGGCCAGCTTGAACGTGTACGTCCCGCCCGTCGGGGCCGTGAAATCATTGATCTGCCACTGGTTGGCCGCTCCGTCGACCGCCCGCGCGGCCAGGTTGCCGTCGGCGTCGATCAAGCTCGGCGTCAGTCGACCTCCGGCGGTCGCGAACACCGCCGAGATCGTCTCGTTCGGGCCGAGTTCGAGCGAATAGTGGTCGACATCGGCCTCGTGCACGCGCACCTCGTCGAACGCCCGCGGGTCGCGGGCGCCCCCGAACGTCTGGAACTTGATGAGGACCGCGCCGTCCAGGTTCACTTCAGGCGCGGCCGCGGCGAGGTCGATGTGGTAGTTGGCCCACGTGTGCCGGGGCTGGTCGGTTGACGCGCTCCACACGGTGAACCACCGATTGCCGTCCTCACTTACCGAGATCCCATCCGCATCGAAGTGCCCCGTGAACGTCGCCGGCATCGGATCCTCCTCGGTGTCGCCGTCCCACTGCGCGAACCGAAGGATCGGCTGCTCGATCCCCGAAAGATCGAGCGACCAGGTCGCCTCGACCAGCAGATCGGGCCTGTCCCAGCGATTGCCGCGCATTACCATTGCCCTGGCGCCGGCCGTCGCCCCGAACTCGTCCGACACGACGACCTCGCCGTGACGGAAGTCGTCGAACGTGATGTGGGTCGACCATGCCGGGCCGAGCGCCCCGGACTCGAACGAATCGAGGTGCAGGGCGTCGCGCGGCGCGTCGTCCAGCATTCCGGTGACAGCCGTGCGCGACGCGGCGCCGATCAGTGGGATGGTTCCGGCGTCGACTGGCTCCGCCGAAGCGATGTCCTCGTTCAGCGTTCCCGTCAGCGATTCGAGCTCGAACCCCGCGTTCAGGAGCACGCGCGCGGTGAACGTGCCCGTCGTTCCACCGTCGGGTACGAACGACAGGACGTACGTGCCGCCCGTCGCGACGGGGGCAAGGTTGAACCAGGTTCCGGCGCCCGACCCGGCCGCCGGCCGTGAGGCGATCACCGCCCCGTCCGGTCCGCGCAACTCCAGGCCGAGTCGCACGGCGCCCGCCGGATCGACCTTGACGGAAAGCGTCTGGTCGGCTTCCAGGTCGAGACGGTGAACCGCAGGCACTGCCGGGTCGGTGATCCTGCCGTCCAGCGCCCGTTCCTGGACGAGGCTTCCGACCGGCTCGCGCCGCAACGTCGTGAACGGCACCGTGAAGATGCCTTCGAATGCCTCGTTCGGCTGGCCGACCGCGTTGCGCACCGCTCCCGCGGCAATGGTGATGACGTGGGCGCCGGACGTATAGGAGGGCAGGTCGAAGCGAATCGACCGGTCGTGGATCACGTCGAATCCGAGGGCCGGATCCCCATCAAGTCGAAAATCGGAAGGATCAAGGGTCGTCAGGAGCACATTGTCGCCGAACTCGACGAGGACCGACGCGGGCAGCTCTTCCAGCGTCGCACCATGTGCCGGCGTCGTCTGCACGATCGGAAACGGTTGCGCGTGGCCCGTGTGACCCTCGACCGAAAGAACGAACGGACCGAACCCGTCCACGGCGTCGACATGAATAGTGTAAGTGCCGCCCATCGTGACTGTGTGGGTGATCGCGGCATTCCGACCGTCACCGGCATCGTTGTCGGATTGACCCACGAGCACGCCGTTCGGGTCGAATAGCTCCACGCGGGGATCGAGCGTGTTTCGGAAGGCGCGGGATCCGTCGGCCGGAGTCGTCGTGGCGATATCGAGCACGTCGCCCGCGCGTGTCCGGACCGAGTAGACCATGGGACCCGTGCCCGCATCGCCGCCGATGGTCAGCAGGTATCGCTCTTGAGGCATCCGGGTGTCGATGCGCCGCCATTCGGTCAGATTGAAGGCGTCGTTGGCCTGCATCTCGTTCGTGCTCGTCGGACCGATGAAGATCTCGTCGCCGATGACGGCCATCCCGCGGTCGCCCAGACGCCGCAGGATCGCATGCTGTTCAATGACCGGATCGAACGAGTAAAGGTCACCTCGACCGAAGAGCGACAGCACATGCCGGGCATGCCCGGCCATCCCGTGTCCAGCCGGGAGGTCCACGGTCTTCAGCAGGGCTCCGGTCTCGTGATCGAAAACGAGAACGGGCGATTGCTCGGTCTTGACGTACAGCCGGCCATCGAGATAGGCGACTGACTCCACCGGCGAATCGCCTGGAACGGGAATGGTCCTGAGGATCGAGCCGTCATCCGGATCGAGCTCGAACAGCGGATCACCAGCCATTCCGCCGACGATCAGGGTGGAAGGGGTCGTCGCCAGCGCGAACGAGCGACCGACTGGCGAGGCAAAGGCATTGAGCAGCGACCCGCTCTCGGGATCGAGCTCCAGGATCTCGATCGACCTCGAATCGAAACCGAACAGCCTGCCCATCGATGCCGACACATCGCCGATGACCGCCCCCGTATTCGAAATATCGACGGCTGCGGGCGGCAGCGCCTCGCGGCGCTCGAGGTTGATGCCGATATCCGTCGCGGCCACGAGTTGGTATGTCGAACCCTGAGTGCCCGTCACCGCCAGGTGGTATTGACCGGCCATCGTGACGAAGAAATCGGCAATGACCGAGCGGTAGTTGTCCGCGATCGGGGCGCCGGTTTGCGCGAGCGACCCATCCGGGAGCTGAAGCGCGATCTCGACGTGGGGATCGGCGGAAGCGAGCGCGAAGCTTGCGTAAGAACCCACCGCCAGATTCAGTGAATACACGTCCTGCACCACCGGGTAGCTGATTCGGACATCGTCCCAGGCCCGGTGCGATGACTCGAAGTTCTGAAATCGAATCTGCAGTTGCGGTCCGATCGGGAAGCTCGCTTCGGCGGCAACCCGGGTCAGGTCGATCGAGTAGGCCATCCACGCATGGCTCGGCTGATCCGGAGCATTCCAGACGGGCAACCAGTGGACGCCGTCGTTGCTGATGGCGATTCCCGTCGCGTTTGCATGATCGATGAAAACACCGTCGGCGAAGGGAGTCTGCCGGCCGAACTCCTGGTGGAGGAACGAAAGGACGACGCGGTCGTTCGAGGCCAGAGCGACCGTCTTCGTCGCTTCCATGAGCGATTCCGTAAACGACAGCTCAAGGGCGTAGAATCCGTCGATCGGATTGCCCGCCGGTTCGACGAATCGCCAGGGCGTGTCGGGGACCGTGCTCCAGGATGAATCCAGTGCGCCGCTCTCGAAATCGTCCAGGATTGGTGCGTGATCGCCCGGTTCGAAGGATCCGACGACCGAAGCGCGACGTCCGGTGCTGCCAGGGACCTGCAGGAACGCATCGTCAAGAGCCTGGGCGTCCGCCACGACGTCGTTGCTTGCACCTTCGCGGGATTCTGCTTCGAACGCAGCGTTGATCAGAACTTCCACTTCATAGGCACCGGCGCTGCCCGCCGCACCCGAAACGCTGATCTCGTAGCCGCCGGACATCGTGGGACCGATCGACTGCAACGTCACGCTACTCCCCGGCGCGTCGGCCGTTCGCGCAGCCACGACACGCCCGGTCGCATCGCGCAACTCGACGACGGGCCGAAGCGTCGATTCCGATTCGACATGAATCGAAAGCGCCTGCCCCTGGTCCATATCAAGCGACAGGTCCTGGGTCGCCCCCTGACGAATCCAACCCCGGGTCTGATGAGAAAAGGTCAGGCTCCCACGCGGCGCGACGGGAACGGGCCGGACATCCGACGTGGCGCTGAACGCCTCGACCGGACGACCGAGGGTATCGTTCATGCTCCCGTGTGCGATCGCCACCGTAGCGGGACCGATCCCGACCGGCGGCAGGGCAAACACAACCTGGTCGGGGCGTGAAAACGTCACGGACGTCGCCGGCACGCCATTTAGAGTCAGGTCCTCGGGCTCCACGGTCGTCTGCTGCAGGCTGGATGAGAAGTCCAGCGTGATCTCGCTCGGCGGATCGATCACCGCGCCCTGGTCGGGGAAGGTCGATCCCACGACCGCCACGGTCGTAGGTGGCCCGTGGTGTCCTTCGGCGCGCAGCAGGTAGCTCCCGCCGCTGCCATCGGAGCCGACTCGAATCGTGTACGTCCCGGCCACGGCCGCGGTGTGCGTCACCAGCGCGTGCACGCCGTCCGGAGCGTCGTCGTCGTCGGACGCGACGACGTTGCCGTCAGGATCGACCAGCTCGACGTAGGGATTCAAGCCGTCGTCCACCACCGTCGGGGCACTGGTAAGAATCGTCAGCGGGTCGCCTTCGCGGACTTCGATCGCGTACTCGTCGACGTCGAGGTTTCCCGCCGCGTCGGCGCCGAGCGCGCTGATCGCGATCCCGACGCGCATGTCGCGCTTCAACGCGAACGTCTCGAGGTCGTACACCCGAACGAATCCATTGGAGAAAAGACCGGGCGTGTCGGTCACGAAGATCTCGCCGTCGAGAATCCCGAGTCCCCACGGCTTCGAGCTCCCCAGGGTCGCCACCGGCGTCGAACCGCCCGTGACATTGTCGATCTCGTACAGGGTGTTCGGCCTCACGCCGTACACGTTCGTGTCCGACGCGGCTGCAGGCCTCGGCACAGGCATCGGCACGCCAAGGGGCACGACGCGTTTGATTTCACCCGTGTGGTAATCCAGCACCTGGAATTCCGACGAGCCATGAATGTCCACGTAGATCTCGTCGTCGAGAAACGCCAGTCCGTTGACGGCACTGGATCCGAGCATGGTGACAGTGCGCAGGACCTCCATCGTCTCCGGATCGACTTCGACGACGCGATTCGCGCCGCCGATCAGGAGCGTCGACCCGGTCGTCGCCAGGCCGGCGGTGGTGGAGCTGAAACCTCCGATCGGACCGGGCTGACTCCAGTGAATCGCACCCGTCTCGATATCGAGTGCCACGATCCGATCGTTGCTCTGGTTGAAAGCGAACAGCTTGCCCAGTGGTCTCCGATCGATGCTGCCGAGCACCAGGACGTCCGCGCCCAGTGCCTGGGCGATCGGCGCGAACGGTTGGCCAATCTCGGTTTCAAGCTCGGCGTTCTTCGAGATCAGCAGGGAATAGGACGCGTCACCGGTTACCTGCGCGTAGTAGGTGCCGGGGGTGACGATCTCGAACTGCGAGACGACCTCGTCCAGCTCGCGCCCCAGTCGCACACCGCCGGAGATGACCGCGCCGTTCGAATCCAGCAGTTGCACGCTGACATGCGACGAAGGCTCCGAATCGGTCGCCAGCGAGACCACGTCGCCCGCTGCCGCGGTGAACCGGTAGATATCCAAGGCGTCGGCCACCGGGTAGGTGACCGACAGGGTCAGGTAACTGTCGGCGCCACCGTTCGGAGCCCGAGAATGGAGCGCGTTCACCTCGATGACGCCGTCTTCCGCGACGCGAGCGAGATGATCGAAGGGAAGATGGATCGACGAGGTGAATTGATCCCGGTTAGGGTTGGTGCTGAACCGCTCGTCGACGATCAGGCCCTCGACGTCCAGCGTCAGGAAGCGCGTGGAGGTGCCTAGACCAAGGTTGGTGTCGACCAGCAATAACCCCGAACCGACAGGCGGCGACGACACCGCGAACTCCTGGTGGACGCCGCCCGGGCCGACCTGCCCGAAATGCGACGCGTCGGCACGGAAGGTAGTGCCTTGTGCGGCCCCGACCACCAAGGCACGCGCAGCGCCCGCACCAATGTCGACAAACGCTGCGTCGACGTCCTGCGCCTGCTCGGTCTCGTCGTTCGCGGGGCCGCCATGCTCCTCCGCTTCGAAAGCGCCGTTGAGAAGCGCCGTCAGCCCATACGATCCGGTGCCGGACGACGAAGAGATATCGAGCGTGTAGGTTCCGGGCTGCTCGGCTCGCAGCGCCTGGATCGACTCTCGCCCCGCAACACCGATGTCATCGGCGTATCCGACCACCGCGGACGAGGGATCCCGGATCGAGATCGCGAGGTCGAGCGCAGACGCCGCCGGATCCGCGATGATCGACAACACCTGACCGGCCGCCAGATCAATGGTCCAGTGATCCGCGTCGTTCGTGGCGTCGAGCGCTCCGACTACCTCCGCCTGAGACGCGAGCGACACCGCCGGCGCGACCGGTACGAGGGGGACGGCCCCTTGCAGGAGGACGCGCGGCTCGAGCGCTTCGAATCGGGATGAATCTGCTGCAGCTGGATTCGGCTGTGGTGTCAGCCATAAGGGTGCAGATAGGCGTCGACGGGGGCTCGACGAATCCCACCTGCGGTGAAGCCACTCTGACAAGGACCGCAACATCGTTGCCACCTGGTCCGGCTCTGGGTCAACGTCGCTTAGGCATCTCTCACGTCTGTATCAGGTGGTGCCAGTCTCTCCCCGGTTAAGAGATCGGTAGCATTGCCTGCAAGAACAGCGCTTGCAGCTTAGACCCTTCCGGTGTCATTTCTCGTCACGGTGACAAGAAGTTTGGTCGACTCAGGTGGCGACCGCAAGTTCGCCAGGTAGAAGCCGGTGGTAGAGGCGAACAGCAGCTCCGAGGAGTTGTTGGCCGGCATCGGTGACGTGCCATCTGTGACTTCGAGGAACCTTCGCTATGAGCCTGCGGACGTGTAGACGCTTCAGCAGCCGCGTGACTTTGCCGCTTTGCCGTTTGCGTTGGGCATCTCTGGCGGCTTGAGTGCTCCCCTTGGGTTCTCCGAAGAGCCGCCGCCGCACGTCGACGTTTCGGAAGCCTCGGAGCAAGTTGTTGCCGTTGAGGACCGCGGCGAAGACGTCGACGTCCTCGCGTCGAGCAGGATTGAATCCCGCGTAGCTTCGTCCCTTGTTGATCTTTCGGGCCGCCAGAGGGTGAAGCTGGCGATAGGCCGGGGCAGGGTCGTCGACCACGGCGAGGGCCTGGAGGTACCGCTCGTTGGCCGTTCGGCTGACTTGCTCGTAGCGGTAGAGGTTCGCGACCCCCTTGTTCATGGGGCACCAGACCATCCGGCGCTCACCGTTGCGGATCCGTCGTCGACGGACCTTGAATTCGTGCGGGTCGTTGATGACGGTTTCCACCCGCAGCATCAGGCCGAACTTGTCATACATCTTCAGCCAGTTCTTCTTCATCTGGTGACGGACCCTGGCTCCTGGCCAGCGATCCTTCTTGCAATCGGTGACCACCTCACCGTCAAATTTCCAATGGAGTCGACGTCCGAGGTACCCCAGGATGTCCTGAGCTGAGAAGTTGAGTGTGGCATGATCCATGAGCCTGGGGAACAGTTGGCTCAGTGCCTGTCGATTGGTGAATAGCAAATCAGTGGCGTACTCGGCCTGCTCGGTGACCCAGTAGTACTGGTGCCATCCTTTGAGCCACTTCTCCTTGAGCAGAGGGTTCACCTCGTGAGCCAGACGATTGAGCACTCGGACCCAGTTGAGCTTCGCAAATTGATCGGCGAGCTTCTGAGCTCGCTTGGGGTCGTCCAGTTGCGTGAAGGCGTTATCCCGCAGGTTGAACCCCATCTCTTTCTTCTGCATCTGCCTGGCGAGCCACTCGTGGCCGTTGACGGTGATCTGAATGGTGAACGGGAACCAGGTTTGCAGTCGGACGTGCAGCAGGCCCAGGTCGCGATGCAGGTAGTAGTAGTACAGCACCCGTTGGGGGCGCTTCTGGCTCTTGAGCTGGGGTCGTCCCTTGCCTTTGATCAGCTTGAAGGTTTGGCAGCACTCCTGAAAGCAGCGGACGCAGACCAGTCCTTCGGTGATTCGATGTTGCGTGATCAGAGGCAGGACCAGCCCATCCTTCTTGCGTCCCTTGCCCTGGACGTATTCATATCCGCCGGGACACGTGTCCCCCATTTTCTCGGCATGATCGACGAGCTTCTGGGACATCTTCTCGGCAAAAGCCATGAACTCGGTGCGTCGGATTCTCAGTACATAGTCAACGAACTGCTCCAGCTTCTGCTGGTAGCAGAAAGGCAGGTGGCCCTTGAACACGACCCGGTCGAAGCAGCCGAGTGTCGCTACAATGAGGTGAGAAAACTTGTCGATGAAGGTCTTCATGGCGTTCTGCTCCAGGGTTTGCGTCAACAATATTCTGGTAGCGGAACGCCTTTTTTTCACATGAGACCTTCCCTTCCCTTCGGTCCCCCACATTTCTTTTTCCATCCGCTCTTCGCAGAAGAGAGCGGATGGAAAAAGCTGCGCGAAGCCGACGAGCGTCACGGAGGGAGTGAAGCGGGGGAACGGCATGCCAGGCTGTAGCGAGTCTTCGAGCGTTTGGCATGACGTTCAGCCGCGCAGCGACCGGAGTGATGCGGTGGACGTTGCAGGGTCGCATTCGCGACGAGGATTGAGCCCGTCTGGCGATTGAAGACGCCCGCCCGGCGAGGGCATCCGCAACCCGAACCGCTCAGATAGCATGTCGACCTCGAGCGACCCATCAACCCTCGGTTGCTATCCTCTTGGGTTGCGGGCAAAGCCCGCGTTGGGA
>NYZC01000326.1 GCA_002686995.1 Phycisphaeraceae bacterium
GCGTTGGTCTGGACGTCCATCTCGATCTCGTTCACCTCAAGGATGACTGGTTCGAGCTGTTAGCGGTAAATGGTCAGTTCGTCGGCGCTGCCGAAGCAATGCTTCGCGGGGATCTCGAACCGCTGCGCGAAACCGCGGCGGCGGACGTCATCCGGATCCGCCACGGCCACGATCCGCATCCTGTCCGGATGCTGCAACGCGTATTTGCTGTAGACGACCGATCGATTGCCGGCGCCGACGATCGCGGTCAATAATGGCTGGCGTTTCGACATCCTGATTCTCACTGCACAAGTCGGAAATAACGCTCCTCGCTCCTCGCTACGCGCTCGTGGGCCCGCCCGGGATCTCCATGAAGCGTCGATTGTCCTGGCAGGCGATCTGGCCGCCGTCGACGATCAGGTCCTGGCCGGTCACGAAGGACGCTTCGTCGGAGAGCAGGAAGGCGATCACGGACGCGATCTCATCGGGTTGAGCGTAACGATCCATGGGAATCAGCTTCTTGTAGGCGAATTCAAACACCGGATCGTGGAGCACCGCCGCTTCGACCGGCGTGTCGACCACGCCGGGGCAGACCGCGTTGACGCGGATGTGGTCGCTCGCCAACTCGCCCGCGGCCGTGCGGGTCAGGGCCATCAATCCTGCCTTGGACGCGTCGTAGCCGCACTTGCCGGTGCTGGATCGATACGCATTACGGCTCGCAACGTTGACGATGGCGCCGCCGCCGGCACGCTGCATGTCGGGGACGAGCGCGCGGATCAGGACAAACGGGGCGGAAAGGTTGACGGCGAGGATCCGCTGCCAGTCGGCATTGGCAGTCTCGACGATGGCGTTGCTGCTGACGATGCCCGCGTTGTTGACCAGTCCGGTGACGGGGCCGTGCTCGTCCAGAACCGGGCGGATCGCGCCCTCGATGCGGTCCGTCAGCGCGAGGTCGATCTCCACGACGGTCAACCGGCCTTCGCTTTCCGGCGCGGACCACCATTCGGCGCCCGGTCGATCCAGCGCGATGACATGATGGCCCAGGCGCAGCAGGCGCTGCGCCGTGGCTTCGCCGATGCCCCGGGCGGCGCCCGTGACCAGGACGGTCCGGTTCATGACGCGTCCTCGATGGCGACCATGGGCTGATACAGCTCGATCTGCAGACCGTCGGGATCGAACACGTACAGGGCCCGGGCCACGCACCGGCCATCGCGCTCGATGTCGACCGGCGGGCTCAGGGTCCTGATGCGCTCCCGCTGGAAGCGTTCGTAATCCGCCTGGATGTCGTCGACCTCGACCGCGAGCGTGGCGAAGCCGACATGGTTCACACCCGCAGGGCTGCCGGTCGGCGCCGGCTCGGTGAACTGAAGCAGGCCGATCATGGAGCGCTGATCCTTGTCGCGCAGCATGGCGATGCGCACCTGCACCTTGTCGAAACCCATGATCGCCCGGTAGGCCGGCGGATCGTCGCGAAACGCATCGTAGATCAGTTCGAAGCCCAGGACGTCGCGATAGAAGTGCAGCGAGCGATCCATGTCGCTGACGCTGATCTTGGTGTGATGGATGCCGGTGGCGCTCATGGTGGCGAAGAGTCTAGAGGATTCGCAGCGCTTTCGCCGTTCGGCGCGGGATGTAGCCTGTAACCCATCGACACGAAAGGCCGTCAAGGGGATACCCCCCCAACCCCCCCTTACAAAGGGGGGGCTTTCTTTAGTCCCCTTCGTAAAGGGGGGGTATTCTGGCGATCGGTTTGTTCCATCAATCAATGCTAGATTGGTCCGCTTTCAGCATGCCGCCACTGAACAAGGACACGAACGATGGTCGTGGACACGGACCTGCACACCAACGACCAGCCCGTATCGACCGGCAAGCCGCTCGACGCGGACCGGTTCCCTTACAGCTACATCGTGGAGCCGCAGAGACCGCCTATCGCCGTCGAAGGCACGCTGTGTCGGGGCAAGGACGGAGCCATCTACTTTTCGACCAACGACGTGGTACTGCACGACGATCCAAAAGACGATTACCGCGTGCTGTGGATGAAATCGTCCACCGACAACGGCCGCACCTGGGGAGAGAAATGGCGGCTGAAGGATCTGTCGGGCAACGATATCGAAGGCCTGCACAACACGCTGCTGCGGCTCGAGTCCGGCCGGTTGGGCCTGGTTTACAGCTCGCTGAACGTGCCCGACGGTCGAACCGGGCGCGACGGCGGCACGCTTTTCCGTTCCAGCGACGATGAAGGCAGGACGTGGTCCGATCCGACGGTCATCGAACCGAGATTCGGCATCTGCTGCACCGGCCACGCCATCGTGCTCGAGGGCGGTCGCATCGTCGTGCCCGTGTTCAAGTGGATCAGCTACGATCCAACCGGCGAGGCCGAGAGCATGATCTCGCCGAGCCTGTCGTATTCATACGTGTACGTGTCGGACGACCAGGGCCGGACCTGGACCCAGTCCCTGAGCGAGCTGTTCGTCAGTCACTACCGCGCCGCCTACGATCTCGAGGAGCCGGCGGTCATCGAACTGAATGACGGCCGATTGCTCATGCATCTGCGCTGCCAGCTTGGCGGCGGCTATCGCTGCTTCTCCGATGACCAGGGGATCAGTTGGACGAGGCCCGAACGGCTGCCCTACGCCGCCGGTTACACGCCCCACTGTCTCAAACGCAACCCCACGACCGGCCACCTGCTGACCATGTGGACACAGGTGTCGCGACAGGAGATCCTCTGCGGGCTGCACCGGCATCGACTCACCTGCGCCGTCTCCAGGGATGAGGGCCGGACGTGGGAGAACTTCAAGAACCTCGAATCGCTCGATGACCTGACCGTCGTCAATCCACCTCCGACTGATCGGTTCGAGGTGATCGAGCAGTGGGAAGACTACGGCTACTACCAGCCGGTCAACACGGAGCGCTATCACCGCGCCCCCGGCGTCCTGAGGATCGGATATCCCGACGTATTGTTCGTGGACGACGAAGCGATCATCGTCTACGACCACGGCATGGGCACGCTTGGCGAAAGCGGCGGCATCAAGCAGCGAATCATTCCGGGAGATTGGTTTTCGCAATAGGGTGTAATCGATCGGCCGCGGCTTCATGGCGAAGAAAACCCACAGCGCGGGCTCTGGCTCGCAACCCAGTGCCAGGAAGGCCTCTCACGCAGACACGGAGGCACGGAGGGGGAATAGGGTCACGACCAATCCTGTTCGGCGCTCGGGTTGCAGTGTAGATATCGGGGCCGGCCCCGAGGTCAGCCTCCAGTGATTGCTGTTTGCGTTGTTCCGTATCTCCGGACGCTTGCCGAGCCGGGCCGTACTCGGCCCGGAGTCGGCACGCGCCTGCACGCACTTCGGGCCGTCGCATCCAAGTTTCAACGCCAGCGCGCGACCGATCGAGTACGAGTACGAGGACGATTGCGCAAAACAGGATTGGGTCACGACCGCGCACCCCTCCTATCTCCTCTCCGTGTCTCTGTGCCTCCGTGAGAGGCAAGAAGTTCCACCTGCCTCTCACCCAACCCGCCACTGAACCAGGACGGCGCCGGTGCTGACCTTTGAGTAGCCGGTGAGGATCGATCCATCCGGCAGCAGGGTCGAGCTGAGGTGACCGCACGCTCCACGGATCCACTGCTCGCCGTCGCAGTGGACGAAGTCATCGAGCACGATCATGTTCCCGGTGTCCCAGGTCGCCCCGTGATCACGGCTGACCACGGCGTCGCAGCCGCGCCGATAGCTGGCGAGCCGGCCGTCACGGAAATCGACGCGGCGAATGACGACCATGACCAGGTCGCCGCTTTCCATCTTCAGCAGCGTCGGGTGGTGCCGTCCACCCTCGAACACGGTTTGCAGCGGCGACCACGTGTCTCCGTCGTCATCGGAGATGGAGACGGCGGTTCCCTCCAGACCGTCCTCGAAGTGCGGATGATCGTGAAACGCCGGGGGCACCCAGGTGCGCAGGGCGGCGACCAGCCGGCCGTTGGCGGCGCGCACCAGCGAACCTTCTCCGCAGCAGAAGTCATACGTTCGACCCTCGTGATCGACGATCTTGCGCCACGCCCGGGGCTCGTCGACACGCGGCCAGGTGCGCCCGCCGTCGTGCGACCATCGAATGAATTGCCGGATCTTCCAGTAAGGGGCCGCGCCTTCGAGTGTCTGCCCGGTCTGGACGAGGCGCACCGCGCGTCCCTGGTCATCACGTTCCACCAGCGGACTGCCTTCGAATCCCAGATGCAGCCCGTCCGGGGCCGGCGGCGACGCGACGCGCTCGGGCCAGGTGCGCCCGTAGTCGTGGCTGAACATCCGCATCGGCTCGCTCGTGTCGCCCGCTTCGAACGTGACCTCGCCCGCGCCGAGATACGCCAGCATCATGGGACGCATGTGGACGCCGTCGAGCGCCGTGTAGTCATCCCAGGTCGCGCCGCCGTCGTCACTGCGCGTGACCACCGTCTGCAGCAGGTCTCCCATCGTGACGGCCTCGGCCGCCGCGACGCAGATGACCTGCCCGTTATCCATGGTCGCGAGGCCGTAGGGAATGATCGGGCGGCCCTCGTAACGCGGCATCACCTGCTGATGTGCGGACTGGCAGATACAGCCGCCTCGACCGTCGCCGCGCCGGACGAAATGCTCTTTCCACGACAGAGGCTCGGATTCGACGAGGATCCGGTTCTCGCTCACGCAACGGCCGGAGTCGAGTTCGTGAAGCGACACGTGGAGGGTGCCGTGCCTGAATCCCGTCGGCACCCGAATCGCGACGGGCTCGACCTGCGACGCACCGGCCCCCACGCTCAGACGACTTCGGGTGCGGGCCGGGTCGCCGTCGCGGTCCTGCATGAACTGCGCCCGCAACTCGACCTCTCGATGCTCGCCGCCCAGGCGGGTCACCTTCACTCGCTGATGGTGGACGACCCTTGCGCCTTGCGCCACGGTTCGCCCGCGCCCGGACGGCCCGACGCACCACGCGAACCGCTGGAGCCGGTCGGGGCGCTCGAACACTGCCTCGCCGATCGCGTGGCGCGGCATCCAGAACGCGCGGTTCTCGAGCGCCGGGTAGCTGTAGCAGCCGGTCTCGCTGCCCTCGCCACCGTGCGCGAGGACGCGGGTGAGGTTGAACCGAATTCGAGACAGGCCCGCCTCCGAGCGTCCAAGCTGGCTGAGCGGAAGCCGAAGGCACGCGGACCATTCGTCGGACCGGAGTCCGGCCGCGCAGTCGATCTCGCCCGGCCACGGGTCGTGACCGCCGCTTTGCAGCTCGAGCTGCGTCGAGAACCGGCCGTCCGGATAGCAGACGAACAGCCCCGCGCGCCGTCCGGCGCGCTCGGAATCGATGAGGACCTGCACGTTCTGCCGGGAAAGATTGGTCGATGTTTGCCCGCTCAACGCTCGGCACTTCACGGCGACGAAAAGGCTCTCGTCGTCGTGGGCGATCGCGAAGGCCGTGCCGGGCGCCGGCTCGGCGCCGGGACACCCGGGCGTCGTGAACTGTTCGTGCCACGACAGGGTCGCCCAGGGATCGGCGGAGACGTCGCCCGTCATCGTCGGCGCGGCGGGAAGGTATTGAATCTGGATCATGGCAGGCATGATAAGATGACATCGCCGTTCGAAAGATGTCGGTTGCGATGAACCGAGTTGATGCCATCCATGCTCACCGACCAGCAGGTCCGACACTTCCACACGTTCGGCTTCCTCGTGCTTCGGCAGGTCCTGACCCCGCAAGAGGTGGAAAGGATCGATCGTGAATTCGAAATCGGTCTGGCCGAAGCCGAATCCGTGCCGCGCGCCGCGGGGGAAAGAAAGCAGCTGACCTGGGCCAACCTGCGCCCGGAGATGCCTTTCACCACCGCGCTGTTCGAGGATCCCCGATGCGCGGGCGTGGCCGAGCGACTGTACGGGGCCGACGTCGTCGGCTGCGATTCGGGCGCGAGTCATTTTGCCGGAACCCAGTCGGCGTGGCATCCCGACTCGCAGGACCGGCACCTGTTCGGATTCAAGCTGGCCTTTTATTTGCAGCCGCTCGACGCCGACAGCGGCGCCCTGCGCTTCCTGCCCGGATCGCACCTGAGCCCGTATCACGAAACCCTGTTCGACCTACTGTGGCCGAACGGGGATGCGAGCGGTCGCGACGTCAGGGTCCCGGAGTATCCCGGCTTCGCGTGCAAGTCGAACCCTGGTGACGCGGTCGCGTTCAACTTCCACGTCTGGCACGGCAGTTGGGGAGGCTCCACGGACCGCCGCCTGGTGTCGTTTCAATTCCAGAAGAGTCCGAAGACGCCCGAAGAGCAGGCTTCGATTCGCAACCACGTGCAGACGACCGAGCGGATCCTCGAGGAATTCGGCCGAACCGAGCCGCCGCACCATCCCGACTGGGTCGCGAATGCCGGTGCCAGCCCGTTGCGGGCAAAGTGGATCTCAAGGCTGCGCCAATGGGGCTACATTAGATCATGATGCAGCGTCATCGTCGAAGACACGCGATCGTTCTGTTGGCGCTGCTGTGCCTGGCCAGCCCGACACATGCCCGCGAGATGATCGTCGGCGGCGATTTCGAGCGCGGCAAGTCCGCCTGGGGCACCTGGCACTGCGAGGGTTCCGGCAGCGTCGGCGTCATCTATTCAAGCAGCACGGACACGCGCCCCGGCTCGACCGGCAAACGATCGCTGCAGATCGACACCACCGATGCCTTCGCCTGCCCCAACTGGATATACCAGCTCGTGTACGGCCTCGGAGGCGGCAAGAAATACCGGATGTCCATCTGGTACAAGATCGTCGCCGGTGACGCGCTCGAGAGCTTCGTCGTCCGGAACATGAAGAACGACACGAATCAGGACCGCAAGGACCTGTCATTCGACATGACGGTCGACGGCAAGTGGAAGCACGTTTCCGTCGTGTTCACGGCCCACGAGTCCACCACGCCCAAGGATTACTACCGGCTGATGGTCAACCCGTACCCGCGCGGCAAGGGCGGCGCGGGCGGCATTGTTCGCGTGGACGATTTCTCGTTGTGGGACCTGGATCCGAGTTTGCCCCCGGCGCCTAAACCACAAGCGTCGGTCATGGCCAGGCTGCTGCAGGTGGACGCTGGAGGACAGGCGAGCAAATCAGGAGGGGTGGAAGCAGGGGTGCTCGACGGGCACCCCTACCTGCGCAACGAGCGTGTGATTTACGTCTGGGCCAGGCCAGAGCATGGGGGCGGCCTGTTTCGGATCCATGACCTGCGCAGCGGCAGGCAGATCCTGGAGATTGACGAGGGTAAGGCCGCGTTCTGGAAGCTTGACGCAAAGAAATTCAATGAAGAGGAGGCGGGAAACACCCTGACGTTCGAGAACGCGAGCGTCCCGTACGAAGTGAGTTTCAATGCTGCCCGGGACGAAGCGACGTTGTCGTTCGACTGGCGCCAGGACGGCATGCATGTGAACGTCCGGACGCGCCTGGAATCCAGCGAGAGCCTTGCGCGATCGCGCATGTCCGTCGAAACGATCCATGGCCTGCAGACCGTCTCCTTTCCGGTCGTCGCCGGCATCGCACCGATGACCAAAGGGGCGAAGCACGACAGAGTCCTCGTCGCAAGGAGGCGCGGCAAGGACGTTGCCTCGCCCGTGGTCACCAAAGAGCCGATCAAGCAACACTACACCGTCAGCATGAACCTGCAGATGGGCGCGTTGTACGGAGGCGGCACGGGGCTCTATTTCGGCGAAGAGGACGCGCAGGCCAACGAAAAGCTCCAGTCGTGGACGCCGAACAAGCAAGCGACCACGCTGACCTATGTCATGGATCACCCCGTCCTCGGCTGGGGCGGCGATGAACCGGTCACGACGTATGCGAGTCCCGGCGACGTGGTTCTGGGCCCGTTCCAGGGCGACTGGTTCGACGCGGCGCGCATTTACCGCAAGTGGGCCATCACCGCCCCCTGGTGTCGCAAAGGTCTCATCCACCAGCGCAAGGATTACCCGCAGTGGCTGGCGCGCCTGCCCTACTGGACCAACGGCGGCCTGAATGACAGGCAGAGCGTCGACCGGGAGTTCGTCAAGTACGACTTTTTCGACATGCCCGAAGCGCTTTGTCACGCCTACTACTACACGTTCGGCTTCGTGCATCACGATCGCAACCCCGAGTACCTGCCGCCGCGCATCGGCAGCCAGAACCTGAGACAGGTCCTCAGGAAGATGCGCGACCGCGGCGTGCGCGCCCTTCCCTACTACAACGGCTGGTTGTGGAACATGACCACCGAAAGCTACCGCACCGAGGAGGCGGAGAAGAGCGCCATCATCCATCACACCGGCGACGTCATCTGGACCTGGGCCGGCGGTGACGATCCCCAGGCCGCCATGTGTCCATACACCCCGCTATGGCGCGACAAGGTGACCGACGTGACCAGGCAGTACATCTCTCGCTGCGGGTTTTCCGGCGTCTACTATGACTACTTCTTCGGGCACCAGGCCAGCTGCTTCGCCAGGCACCACGGCCACCCTCTCGGGGGCGGCAACTACTGGTCCAGCAGCGTGCACGACCTTCTCGAGCAGGCGCGCACCGGGGCGCAGAAGCTCGATCCGCAGTTCATGATCTGCGGCGAAATGGCCGTCGAGTGGGCGATCGACGTGGTCGACACCTTCTACGAGGCCGGCCCCGAATCCGACACGCCGATCTTTCTCGCCGTCTACCACGGCTACACGCAGATCTTCAGCGGCGGGCTGACCTACAAGCACACGCTGCCGTACCTCGGCCGCCAGTGGCTGATGGGATGCCAGAACGGCTGGTTGCACCAGGAATACGCCATGGCCACGTCGCCCGAGCCGATCTACAAGCGGGTCGGCCCGTGGTATAAATCGATCGTTCGCTGTCACTGGGAATTCGCCCGCCCGTACCTCGGCTACGGTGAAATGCTGAGGCCGCCGAAGATCAGGACGGCGAATCAGCCCACGCCCACCATCGTCGTTCCCGGTGTCGACGACGTGCCCTATGCCGTCAACATCGTCGAGGGCAGCGCCTGGCTCGCTTCCGACGGCTCGGTAGGGCTCTTCTTCCTCAACTACGACGACTACGAGGACCAGACGTTCACCTGGACCGTGGACCTCAACGAGATCGCCGACATCGGCTCTGACCGGAAGCTCAGGGTGACGCAATGGATTCCCGGTCCCGACGGCGGACCGGGTCGCGAAAAGATCATCGGCGAATGGCGCGGCGGCGTCATCGGCACGACGATGAATCTCGAGTCATGGCAGATCATGGCCCTGAAGCTGGAGGTGGTGCGATGAGCACGTCACGAGGCCTGACCCTGCTGGTTCTGCTGGTCCTGGTGCTGGGCGGCGCCGCCATCGCCGTGGAGAAGGACGCGCTGCGAACGCCTTCCGGCTGCCGCGCCGCCGAGGGAGCCAAAGCGTCGCATCACGGCTACGCCGACCGTATCGCCCACGAGAAGACCGGCATCGAATTGATCCTCGTCAAGCCTGGCAAGTTCATCATGGGCGCGTCGAAGTATCGCTCCAACGACCTTGCCCACCCGGTGACCCTGAAACGCGCGTACTACATGGCCCGGACCGAAGTCACCAACGCGCAGTTCCGCCGCTTCATGAAGGCGAACCCCGATTACGACGGTCGGGCCGACGTCGACCCCGACGACGACCTCTACCTGCGCCATCTTCGCGGCAAGAGCATCATGTCCCCGGACGACGACTTCCCCGTGGTCTGGGTCAGTTGGAACAACGCCCGGGCCTTTTGCCGCTGGGCGGGCCTGAAGCTTCCCACCGAAACGCAATGGGAATACGCGTGCCGCGCCGGCACCAGCACGCTTTACTACTACGGCGACGACCGAAAGGCGTTCCACGATTACGGCTGGGCCCACGCCGGCCGGGACAGCGAGAATTACTACACCCACCCGGTCGCCGCGAAACTCCCCAACGCCTGGGGCTTCCACGACATGCTCGGCAACGTCTGGGAATGGGTCGAAGACGATTGGCAGGAGAACTTCGTCGGCGCCCCCAATGACGACACCGCCCGCATCATCGACGACGCCTTCACCAAGGTCGTCCGCGGCGGCAGCTGGGGCAACAACACGGCCCCGCACAACGTCGGCTGCAGCGCCCGTTACAACAGCGCCCCGACGAACGCGTGCCCCGAATTCGGGTTTCGGGTGGTATTACAGATCGATGGACCCTGAGTCCGTCTTCGGCGGACCGGATGGGTGGCCTTCATCGAGCGCAGCCACCCACGAACGCTCTTTCGATGGCTTCGAATTCCGCGAAGCGGCGACCAGGGTCTTGCCGGCGCGCCGCTCACGGACGCCAGCGCACCAGGACGCCGCCGGCGAGGTAGTTGCCGTAGCCCGTCAGAATCGAGCCGTCCGACAGCAGTTCCGAGCACAGGTGACCGCACTGGCCGTCGATCCAGAAGCCGCCGCGGCAATACGGAAAGTCATCGATCACGATCAGGTGCTCGACGTCCCAGGTGGCACCATGGTCATGGCTGACGACGGCATCACAGCCGCGCCGATAGCCGGCGAGCCGGTTGCCGTGGAAATCGACGCGCCGGATCACGGTCATCACCAGGTCGTCGTCGGGCAACCGGACCAGGTTGGCATGGTGTCGTCCGGATTCGAAGACCGTCTGCATCGGCGACCAGGTCGCGCCGTCGTCCTTTGAAATCGACACCGCCGTTCCCTCCAGGGAGTCCTGGTAATACGGGTGCTCGGCGAACCAGGTCGGGGAGAAGGTGCGCAGGGCCGCCACGAGGTCGCCGTTGGCGGCGCGCACCAGTGAACCTTCGCTGGCGCCGACGTCGTAGGTCTCGCCGGCATAGGTTTCCGTCGTGTGCCAGGGCTCCGGACGGACGACCCGCGGCCAGGTGCGACCGCCGTCCCGGGACCATCGGACGTACTCGTTGATCTTCCAGTGCGGCGCGGCGCCTTCCAACGTCTGCCCGATCTGGACGAGGCTTACGGCGTTGCCGTCCGAATCGCGCTCGACGAGCGGGTTGCCCTCGAAGCCAAGCGGCTGTCCCGTCGGCGCGGGCGGCACGTTGATACGCTCATCCCATGTGCGCCCGTAGTCGTGGCTGAACATGCGGAAACGCTCAGTGGTGTCGCCCGCTTCGAAGGTGACGACGCCCCGGCCGAGATAGGCCAGCATCACCGGGCGGCAGTGGATGCCCGGAAGTGCGATGTATTCCCCCCACGTGGCCCCTTCGTCATCGCTCAGCGTCACGAGCGCCTGCTCGGGCTGATCCTGATCCGTCCCCCAGGCGATGCCGACGCAGACGATCCGGCCATCTCCCATTGCGGCCAGGCCGTAGGGAGCGATCAGACGTCCTTCGTACAACGGCATGAGCTGCATCTGCGCGGCGTCGCAGGTGCAGCCGCCTCGGCCGTCACCGCGCCGGATGAAATGCGGCTTCCAGGACAGGGGATCGGCCTCGACGAGGAAACGATTCTCGCTTTCGTGGCGACCCGAGTCCGGCTCGTGCAGGTCCACGCCGACGAAGCCGTAGTTGAACGGCTCGGGCACTGGCAGGTCCAGGACTTCGACGTGCGACGCGCCCGGCTCCATGCGCACGCGGCGCCGCGTGTGACCGACCGGATCGCGCCCGGGTTGCCTGAACGCCGCGCGCAGCTCCACCTCGCGGGTCTGCGTGGACAGGTTGGTCGCTCGAACCTGCTGGCGACAAACGGTGGCGCCCCCGTCCTGCATGAGTCGAGCCCGGGCCGGACACCGCACGTCCCAGGCGAACGCCGCCAGCAGCTCGGGCCGTTCGAACACCGCCTCCCCGATCGCGTGGTGCGGTTCCCAGAACTTCGTCCCGGGCATCCGGGGAAAGCACAGCCAGTACTCCGGCACGGCCACCAGCCGGGCCACGTTGATTCGAGGCCGACCCGCGGCTTCGCCCCCGTGATGAAGCTGTCTGAGCGGCACCTTGAGCACCGCCGTCCACTGCTCCTTTCCGATCCTCGCGTCGAAACCGACGTCGCCGGGCCACCTGTCGTCGGCGCCGCCTTCGTTGCACGCGGTGGCAGACACCGCGCCGTCCGAATTGCCGATGAATTTGGCCGCTCGTCGGCCTTCGCCCTCGGCATCGAACATGATGTGGACGCGCTCGTGCTCGAGATCGTCCGGGGCGCCGCCCGGCACCGCGCCGCACTTGACGGCGATGAGCAGCATCTGCTCGTCGTGCGCCATCGCGAAGGCGGTTGAGGGCGATACGACCTGCGCCAGATCCGCGCGGCCGGGGCCCGGAACCGTGAAGTCGTCGTGCCACGCCAGGTTCGACCAGGCGTCGTCCGAGAGGTCGGGGGGCATCTGCGACAGGTTCGGTTGGTATTGGATCCTGATCATTTCAGAATCGAGGCGCTTTCTTGACGCCGAACCAGTTGCATTGACCGGCGCCGCGGTTGAACTCGGGAGGGTGGCGTTCGTCCTCCGAGATCGTCACGCCTTCGGCCGTGAATCGAAGCCGATCCCCTCGGCGCGTGGCGACCTCGAGCGTGCTTCCCTCGAGCAGGCGGGTTTCCTGCGACGCAAGGTGGGTGACGGCCGCGCGCGTCGGCCACGGATTGTGGACGCGGCACGTGCCGCCGACCTCCGAGGTGATATCGATGAACTTGACTCTGCAGGCCGCGAGCCGCGAAGACACGATGAACGCTCCTTCCGCCCGGAGGTTTTCGAACCAGGCATCGTGCCAGCGATCGGGAATGGCGGGAAAGACGCGCATGACACCGGTCCAGCTTTGAAGAAGCATCTCCAGCATGGCGGCGGCCGCGCCGAAGCCGCCGTTGAGGGTCGGCTCCCGCGGCCATCGATCAGGCCATCCCGCCGGCGCCCGCCCGGCGGGGTGCAGAAAGAAGAAGCCTCCCTCGCCGTACTCCCTCTCGTCGTTGTTCATGTTCAAGCTGTTTTCACTCGGAAAGGCGTTCGCGTAACGATCGAGGAACATCCACGCCATGTTGCCCTTGCGAATTCGAGAGGCGATGAGCGAGGCCCACGGCCAGACCTCCCCGATCCACTCGCCGAATCCCTGCCGAAGCCACGTGTTGATCGAGCGGCGTATCAGGCTTCGCTCCTGTTCGTTGCCGTCGACGTCGAGTTGCCCCAGGGGATGGATGGGCATGAGATGCGAATGATGCCGGTGGGTATGGGACAGCGGCGTGTCCTTCATGATCATGAGCCCGGTCCGATCTTCCGGGAAAGGCGCCAGATGATCCAGGATGTCCCGCCATGTCGGCGCGTCGGGGTCGGTGATTTCGAGGATGTCCTGCGATTGCAGAAGGGCTTCGGCCAGGAACCGGACGAGGGCGAGAGAGCAGGTGACATCCCTGCCCATCCGGTACTCGAATTCCGGTGAGCTGTCCCAGGGAAGATGGTAGCGCCCGTCCTCACCTGATTCGAGATAGCCGACGTAGAACTGCATGAACGCGCGCATGAAGGGGTAGGCCCGGCAACGGAGAAAGTCTTCGTCACGGGAGTAGAGGTAGTGCAGCCAGAAGTGGTGGGCCACCCAGGGACCGCTCCCGGTCCAGAAGCTCCATTGAAAGGGGCATGGGACGGCGGCCCCGTTTGGCGCGAGCGCCCCGAGCGCCATGGCCCCGTCCCAGCCGTAGAAATCGCGGCAGAACTTCCGGAATCGAGGGAGCATCTCGAAGAAGACGTCGTAGAGCGACTTGCCAAGCTCGAGGTGGTTCGACGTGTAGATCGGCCAGTAGCTCTCCTGCACGTTCAGGTTGAGGTGGTAATCCGGGCCGCCCGCGATCCACACGCCCTGACCCGTGACGGGCAGACGCCCGATCGTGTTACAGGCGAGTTTGTACAACTCCGCGTAGTAGAGGTTTTCCAGCCTCGCATCGGGGATGGTCAGCGCGGACCGGTCCCAGAATGCCCGCCACCAGGTCTCGTGCTCCTGTTCCAGGACGCTCCCGCCGGACGCCAGTGCCTCGTCCATCCGATTTCGGGCGGCCGGCAGCGGGTCGCCGTCCGTGTCAAGCTCGACGCCAACCCACATCGTGAAGCGGCGCGATTGCGGATCTTCGCGGACGACCCACATCACGCACCAGGCACCGCTGTCGGGGATCCGCTGGACATGCCACGAAAGCTCGCCTTCGTGGCCTGTTTCCGCGTCGGGGTAACCCCAGGCTTTGCGGATGTCCGCCGATTCCTCCGAAGGGCGGGGCTTGAATCCATGCAGGCATTCAAGATCCGGCGTGCACGCGAACGTGGCGCCACCCTCCAGATCCGCCTCCAGCACCAGCAGGTTCTTCTGTGCGTGCACGAAACCGGAGAACCTGGTCTTTCCATCGGCCGTGATCGCCGTGCCCGTCGCCCTGGCCCGTAACAGGTCGAGTCTCCCCTCGAAGCTCCGCGGATTCGAGCCGAAATCGAGGCGCAGCTCGCCCACGAACAGGGGCGTCGGGTAGGGAATCTCCTGGTGCGTGTTGTAGCGCTCCGCGGCCTCTTCGACCCGCCCGGCGTCGAGCAGCTTTCTCAAGGATCGGTAGTTGCCGTCGGGTCCGAAGTCCAGGCTTCCGCGCCGGTCCCAGGCCTCCATCCGGTTGAGCGTGATATGCAGGGAAGCGCCGTCACCCCAGATCACGGCACCGAGGTTGCCGTTGCCAAGCAGCATCCCCTGCTCCCACTGCCGCGGCGCGGCCTCGAAGACCATGTCGTGCTGCGCCAGAAGCGTCTGCATGTCCGGACGGCTTGCGGGCATGACCTCGCTCAATGGTCCTCCGGTCGCGGTTTCACCTTCCCTGCTGCTCTGCCGAAGGCAGGACCTGCTCCACGTGCTCGTCAATGAAACCCTTGACCTCTCGCACCAGCAGGTGGTAATAGGCGGCGACGGCGCCGCGATCCGACGGCGAGCGCAGGTTGGACGCTGCGGCGGTCACGGCCGCCCGGCCCGCGCCGATGGCGCGATCGTAGTATTCGCTTGCTCGCTGACGGTGCGCTGCGCAGCCATCCGCATCGGCTTCGGCGCGCGCGGACGCGGCCTCGCGCAGCGCGGCGCCGCCGCGGCGAAGCAGGTCCGATTCGGTGAGCGCCTCGACCGAGAACGTCGTCCGGCCGATCCAGTAGTCCAGGTCCGGCTGCCCGTGTCGCAGCACGCCATTGCGGCGCACCGCTTCCAGGATGCTTCGAACCTCTTCGTAGATGCCGCGCACCTGCAGCGACGCGTCGTCCAGCGGCTCCTGCTCGACGACCTGTCTCTTCATGACGCCGAGCACCGGAAAGAAGAAGCCGAGCTGAATGGCCATGATCATCGTCGCGTCCTCCAGCAGACGCATCGAAAGGCGCAGCGGCTCGATCGCTTTCTGACCGTAGACATGCCCGAAATGATCCTCGTACACCGCAGCCGGCGTCGCCGCGGCATCCCACGACGCCCGGGACAGCAGGGCCATCGGCGGGTCGATGTCGCCGATCGGCCAGTGCTGGAGCGCGATGCCGTCCCATCCGAGGCGCTGCGTCGTCCGCAGGATGGTGTGCAGGCTCTCCGTCGCCACCTGCGGCAGCCAGCCGATGTTGTCGTCCTGCAACGACGCCATCACGAGCGGATCGATACCCGTCGGATCCAGTCTCTCGAGGAAGCGAAGCTTGCGCACCAGGCGCGATGCCGTGTAATCGCAGACGGAAAAGCGCGCGTTCGGCGGAAGCGCGCGATGGGCGAAGGTCAGCGCCTGGTGGGCACCGTTCATGTTCAGACCCGTCGCGGGCCGGATCCCCTTGTCCGCCATCCGCTCCAGGATCTTCGTGCGGTCGAAGAGCTGATCGAAGAAGTCCAGCGACGCCACGACGGACTTGAACTCCCTTTCGGCGCGCTGCGGGTCGCCCGCGGTGAGCCCGGTCTCGCGCGTCGCGGCCAGCAGGCCGTCCATGTCCACGTCGTCCAGGCCGAACCTGCGGCGCAGGCGCTCCCAGACCGAGTCGAAGTGCTTCTGCGCGTAGGCGTGCTCGGGCAGCCCGAAGCCGATTTCGTCCACATCGCCGTACTCGTCCAGGTGCGCATCGAAGACGGCGTTCACCAGCGCGACATGGTTCGGGTTCAGCAGGTCGCCCTGCTCGGAGCAGGTCAGGTCGCCGAGTTGAATCTCGGTTCTGGTCGGATCCTGCAGCAGTGATCGGAATTCGTTGGGAAACTCCAGGACGTCCAGGCTCATGCTGACGAGCATGCCCAGGCTCTTGGCGTGGTCGATCAGGCCGTGCATGAATGCCTTGAGGACCGCGTGCATCTCGTCGAAGGTCTCGACGCCCTCGAACTCCGGCGGCATCACGCAGCGCGCCGACCCGAGGTGCTCGCGCCCGATGTTGTCGTCGTCGATGGGCATGTCCTGGGCGTAGTGGAGGTTGCCGGTGACCCGGCGGATGCCGCCCACTTCGTACACGACCTTCGGACAGCTCGCGGCATACGCGAGGCAGGCCGCATTGAACTTGAGCTTGAAGAGCTGGCACATGAGCCCCTTGTGGTCGTCGAGGCTCCAGAACTGGCTCCCGATCGCGTTGTCGCGGGTGAGGCACATCATCCGGGTCCGCTGGATCGGCTCGAGCACCGCGTCCACGTCGGGCAGATGAAACGGACCGGGATCCGGCGGCAGGAGGTCGCCGTGCATCAGGTAGCGCGCGCCGTATCGCTCGACCAGTTCGTATACCGCCCAGCACAGCGCCGCGGGCGATCCGCCGGCGAGGATCATGGTGTCGCCCGAAGCGCGGCGCAGTGCGTGACCCTGATCGCTGAGGGCAGGCATGCGACCTGCGGCCCGCTCCACGTGGGCCTGCCCGCTCAAACCCACGATGAACCGCGCGTCGGCCTTCTCTTCCGAGGCGCTCACGATTCGCGCGGCCACACCGAAGAGCTTCGCGAGATAAGACTTCAGCTCGTCGGCGGCGAACCGCTCGAGCACGCCCGCCTCGGGATCGACGCCGATGATGATGACGCGATCGTCCATGGATCGTTGATCCTGTTCACTTATGATCAGCCGCGGATCTTCACCCAGCCCTGCGCTTCCTGCTTGGGCGTTCCACCCGGAGGGGGCGCGAAGATGAAGTAGTAGACGAGATCCTCGTCGCCGTCATTGAACGACTGGTGATTCACGTTCGCCGGGATGAATACCGACATGCCCTTGCGGACGCGGTACTCCTCGTCGCCCAGGACCAGCCGCCCCGCGCCCGCGACGACGTAGTAGACCTCGTCGGCGTCCGGGTGAACGTCCATGTCCGATTCCTGGCCGGGATGCAGGCACCAGAGACCGGTCACCATCTTCTTGGACGCGCACGCTTCGGGGGTGACGAGCGGCGTCATGCATCGAGAGCCGTCCCGGGCCTCCCAGGTCGCGAACTGCTCCGGTTGCTGAACGCATCGTTCGTATTTGGACATCGTTGCTTCCCTTCTTGGTTTGTCCTGCCCAACTTACACCAGCAGTGACCCGCCGTTGACGTGCAGGGTCACGCCGGTCACGTAGGTCGATCGATCTGAAACCAGGTACCAGACGGCGTCCGCGATCTCACGGGCCGTGCCCTGACGCTTCATGGGCGCGGCCTCGATGAACGCCTGCTTCTGCTGCTCACCGAAGCTGTGGGTCATCGGCGTGTCGATGGTCCCCGGGGCGATGGCGTTGACCAGGATCCCGTCGGGGGCGAACTCCTTGGCCGCCGATTTGGTCATCGCGATCATGCCCGCCTTCGAGGTGCCGTAAGCGGGATGGGCGCAGACGCTGCCCAGGATCGCCCCCGCCGACGAGATGTTGACGATCCGGCCCGACTTCTGCTTCTTCATGGTCGGCAGGACCGACAGCATGCAAAGGAACGCGCTGTTCAGGTTGGTGTCGATGACGTGACGCCAGTTCGCCTCGGTCACCTCCGCCCAACGGACCATCGGTGCGATACCGGCGCCGTTGACCAGGATGTCGATCCGCTGGAATCGCTCGAGCGTTCGCGCGACCATCGCCGCGACCTGGCCGCCGTCGGAGACGTCGGTGCACGCCGCGATCGCGTCGACTTCGAATTTCGCCCGAATATCGGCGGCAACCTGCTCGGCGCGATCGCCATCGCGGTCGACGATGCACAGGCCCGCGATCCCGGCTTCGGCTAACACCTGGGTGACCGCTTCACCGATGCCCGACGCACCACCGGTGACGATGGCCGCTTTGCCGTCGAGGGATTCCATCGCATCGGTATAGCAGTTTTCCAAGACAACATCCACGAACCGTCGTCGATACCCGAACGATTAGAATCTCGGACATGAAGAAGATGACGTTCCGTTTCCCTCTTCCTGACACCCATGCCGGCATCCTCATGGGCAACGGTCTGTTCGGGGTCGCCGTCTGGGGTGTCGAGCGCCTCTGTCTCACCATCAACCGCGCCGATTATTGGGATCGCCGGGAGTCCCGGGGCATCACCGGCCGCATGAACTACCGGGACCAGCTCAAATGCTGGCAGGCCGGCGACCTGGATGGCATCTCGCGGATGGTCGACGAGGACGAGACCGTCCCGATCGAAGTCGCGACCGGCCTGCCGATGGGCCGGATCGAGCTGGGCGTGCGCATCGAAAGCGCCTCGCTGCACCTGGCCGACGGCGTCCTCGAACTGAAGGAGAAGGCCTCCGAAGCGAAGCTGCGCCTTGCGGTGGCGGCCGACGAGCCGTTGCTTCTGATCGAAACCGATCGGACGGACCTCGAGTTGCGATGCAGACCGGCCTGGGAGTTTCTCGGCGACCACCTCGCATCCATCGGCCACGAACCGCCCCGGATGTTCGAGCACGGCGCGCTGTCGGGCTGGTTCCAGAAACTGCCGGCCGATCCCTGCCTTTGCCTGGCCTGCACCAGGCTCACCGGCGGCCTGGCCGTGACCGCGGTCTATGGCGATACCGAGGATGACGCGCGCACGAACGCCGAAGCGTCATTGAAACGGGTCGGCGCAGGCGGCATTGACGGCTTGATCCGATCGACGCAGCGCTGGTGGCAGGACTACTGGGCAAAGATCCCGAAGGTGGAGCTGCCTTCGAAGGATGCGGAGCAGGTCTACTACTTCGGTCTCTTCAAGCTGGCGGCGATGACCAAGGAGCACGTGGCGCTTCTGCAGGGACCGTGGGTCGAAGAGTACCAGATGCCCGACTGCTCCAACGATCTGCATTTCAACATCAACGTGCAGATGTGCTACTGGCCCGTCTACGCGGCCAACTGTCTCGAGCTGCTCGATCCGCTGCTCGAAAAGCTCGCCGAATGGGCGCCGCGACTGCGCCGCAACGCCGAGCTGGTCTACGGCCTCGAAGACGGCATCTTCCTGCCGATGTCGGTCGGCGACGAGGGGCAGTGGCTCGCCAATTTCTGGCCTTCGTTCACCGATTTCGCCACCACCGGCTGGACGGCGCACCTGTTGTGGCTGCGATACCGGTACTCGATGGATACCGAGTTCCTGCGCCGCACGGCCTATCCCTTCATGAAGGGCGCGATGCGGATCTACGACGCGGTCCTTCAGGAGCGGGACGGCCGGATGATGCTGCCGATGAGCACGTCGCCGGAATACCGCTGGTCCGCCGGGGGCGCAGTCGGCGCGAACGCTTCGTTTCAGTTCGCGTGCATCCATTTTCTGCTCGAGGCGCTGATCGCCGCCGCCGAGGTGCTCGACGTCGACGCCGGAGAGGCGGCGGCCTGGCGGGAGCTGAAGGAAAAGGTCCCCCCCTGGACCACTACTACCAGGACCACCGAGGAAGCCGCCCGTCTCGCGGAACGACAGGGGCCCGGCGCCGATCTCGACGCGCATCCCCGTATCGCCATTTTCGAGGGGCAGGACCTGGAGTTCTCGCATCGCCACCACGCCCATCTCGGCGCCATCCATCCGTTCGACACGCTGGAGTCGGACGACGTGCAGACGGACCGGCTGCTGGAGGCGACGCTGCGACACTGGGTCGAGGTCGGCACGGGTAACTGGATCGCTTTCTCCTTCTCTCACGCCTCCATCATCTACAGCCGGTTGAAACAGGGGGAGGCCGCCTACCTGCACTACGAATTGTGGCATCGTCTCTTTGCGAACGAGCACGGCGGCGCCGTGGAACTGAGCCACACCCCCGGCCTGACCACGTGGACGATCGAACAGCGATCCAGCCCCATGCAGATGGATGCCTACATGGGCGCCATCACGGCCATCCAGGAGATGCTTCTGCACACGGTTCGGGGGACGATGACGGTGTTTCCGGCGCTGCCTCGCGCCTGGCAAAGCGGCGTCGCCTTCGAGAGGATGCGGGCGGAAGGCGCCTTCCTGGTCAGTGCCCGTGTGCGGGACGGAAGGATCACCGAAGTCGAAATACTCAGCGAGAAGGGCGCTGCGCTGCGCATGACCAACAACATCGCCGACGAGATAATGGTGCGCCGCGGCGACGGCGATGTGACGACACGGGCCGATGTGTTGACGCTTCAGACGGAGCCTGGGGAAACGATCACGATCCGGGCCGCAGGCCCGCATCCTGGTTCTCCCCCGCCCGCGTGATGCAGGCGACGTCCCTCGGGCCTACTTCCACGACGAGCCACGTGGTCTCGCCCTCGGTGCGGGTGGTGACCGGGGTATCGTTCCACAGGTCGGCGTACCTCGCGCCGGGTCGGGCCGCGATCTCGATCAGGCGACCCCTGGCGGTTCGGTGGTTGGCGTTGAACACCGTCCAGACGGTCTGCTCGTTCGTGCCGAACCGGTTGACGAACGTCCCGGGAATCTCCGTGGGCACGAGCGGTTCAACGTCGCGCGACGTGAACGCATCGGCGTGCTCGTTGAGGATCCGGAACATCTTCCGCAGGATCATCGTGGATTGCGGCAGATACCAGCCGTCCGGGTCGTATGACCGCGGCAGGTTGTACGCATCGCCGTTGAACATGACGAACTTCAGACGCTCCCAGTTCCCGTCCCTGAGAATGTAGTTGTAGATGTAGTTGAAGCACTTGACGTCGGGAAATGCGAATCGCGTCATGTTCACGGGGACGCGAATCCGCGGCGTGACGTGGGTCAGCACGCCGCCCTGGTAGAACGCATTCTGAAATTGCAGCCGCGTGTCCTCGGGATGCGCCTCGGAGCAGATGGCCACGTCGGCCGGGATCGCCTCGCGGATCCTTCGAGTGATCCTCCGCTCGCCGTCGAAGTGCGGTTCCGGCGCTTCGTGCGGATGGTCCTTGCGCTTGCAGATCATGCTCCCGCCGCCGAACTGGTCAAGGTAGATCACCTTCATGCCGATGTCGGCGGCGAGAAACCGCTGGCAGTCCACGAAGTAGTCTGCCCACTCCTGGTAGGCCAGGCAGGGCACGTATCCCATCATGTCCCCGTAGTCGACAGGCCGATACCCAATGCCCCATTTCTCGCGCATTGCGCCGAAACGGTGTGTGTTCTCGTTGATGAGAATGCCGTTCGTATAGGGGCTGATCGCGATGCCGGCTTCGTCAGCCTTCCGGATGGCGGACCTGAAACGATCCGCACCGCCAACCGGAAACAGCGCGTCCCTGTCGTACTCGCCGGAATACTCATGCCGGTGAGCGCCGGTGAAGTCCGGATGATGCGTCGGGTCGTTCGGATGCATCCGGCCATGCCATCCCACCAGGACCATGATGTCGCAATAGCCCATCAGGTCACGGACCTTGCGGGTGCCCGCGACGAGCTCGTCCAGATCCGAATACACGTACCACGCTCCGGTCACGAACGATCGGGTGTACCAGTCCTGGGCCGCGGGCTTGGGCCTGTACCAGGTGCCGACCCACTGGCGGTACTGCCGGAAGCTCTCGCGCCAGTCCCCGGGCGAGATCGAAACGATGCACTCGGGAAGCTCCCAGGTCGCGCCGCGCTCGAGACGCTTCTCGAGGTACTCCAGCCGGTACCAGCCGCCATCTTCCGCCTTGCCCACGTCGTACCAGTGAAACTGTCCCTTCAGATCGTTGCTCAGCAGGGTGAGCGCGAACCCTCGCTTCGGATTGAAGAACGAATCCACCTGGTGTGGATGCCCGGCCCCATGGGAGGCATAGACATCCACAGGGACGTGGTTGATCATGGCGGCGCCGCTGCTCCCGGGAAAGTAGTACCAGGTGTCATCGAGCGGGCCTAGCTTCACGCCTTCGAGAATCGGGAACCGGACCCTACCCTGGAATGGTTCGCCGGCGCTGTTTACCAGCGAAAGCCCCATCCGGATGCGGCGGTCCTCGGTCGTGACGATGCTGAGCGTGGCGGAGAGGTGCGTGTCCTGCTTCCGATACTCCAGGTTGATCCGGACGCCGTCGTCGACGACCTCCGTGCCCGCCACGTGCCACCGGTCCGAACCGATCCATTCGAAGCCTTGTCGGATGGCGAACACCGGTGACGCGTCGAGCGCCACGTCACCGTGGACCGGCGAGCCCAGGTGGCTCCATCGCAGGCCGTCGGTCACGTTGACCTGCGCCGCGATGATGCCGTTTCGGACGCCGGCCGCGTCCTCGAGAACCTCGCGCTCGACGCGTCGGGGCACCGCTTTGCGCGCCACCTCGACGGGCGGATACCACGCGGAGCTTTCGCGCGGGGTCGGCTCCGGCATGAGCGGATCGCCGCTGTTGCACGTCACCGCGACCACCGCGAAGGAGCACTTGTCGACCTTGTCGTGAAAGACCAGCCGCTTCGGAGACCTGCCGGCGTCGGGGTGGAGCACGTAAAGGGAGAGGCCGTTGTCCAGCCCGTATCGCTTCTTCGTGGCGTCGAACGGGATGACATGTGAACTCGTGCCGTCTGCGTGCACGATGCGTGCGGTGAAGCGCTCGCTCTCGTCGATCGGCGCGATGGGCGGCCGCGAAGGTCCGGCGTCCCCGTCGAACGGTGGGATCTTCGACCAGATCAGCAGAAAGATCTCTCGCGCCGGGCCAGGAAGATCGATCTCCAGCGGTTTCTGCTCGTCGACCAGGTGACCGGTCTCGGGCACGTCCGCGAGATCGGTGATTCGGAAGGGAATCGTGCCCGCCCGAACCGTCGAATGCGCAAAGATGCCGGCGGCCTCGGCGTCCGAAGGGATCGAGAACGGCGCTTCCTGCTGCCTGGGGGGAAGCTTCGACGGCCGGAGATCCGGGTGCGCTAAAGCTTCATGCTCGTCGAGCGGCGTGAACGTGAAGGTCGTCTTTTCGAGTCGCCATGCGCCGGCGCCCTCACCACGAACGATCTCGAGTCCCACGATCGACAGGTGATCGCCGCCGGTCGCCTTCGTCTGTCCCACGTTCCTGATTCGGATCGAGTGCGTGCCGGGCGCCATGAATCGATTGCAGATCGGGATCTTCATGGCGGCGTTGCCGGGGAGGTACGTATCGACCTCGGTCTGCAGCTTGTCGTCGACGAAGACCTTCAGGTGGCCGCCGTTGGTCACCTTCACCAGGGACAGGGACACCTGGTAGACGGCCCCGGGCTCCGGAACGACGACGTCCATGACCAGGGAAGCACGAGGTGAGTAGGTCTGCATGCAGGGGATGCCGTTCTGCGGCGACTCGTGCCATTTCTCCGAATGCTGGGCAAGCCTGGCATGGAGGGTCTGCACCTGGTCGGCGCAGACGCTGGTCGCGGTCACGACCAGGATGAGCCCCATCCATCCGAACCGCGGACCGGTTCCTGACGGTGCGTCACCCGATGGCCGCGTCGGAGATGGCCACGAAGCGCCACGAAAACCCACGAAGAGGTGTTTCATGCAGTGAATGGTTCCATGGTCGGTCGGGAGGCACCGTCGATATTCAGTGGCTGGATCGATTCGATGATCTCAAGCATGTCAGCTTCTCTTGCGCGCGGCGCCATGGAGCGCTTCGGGCATGCCGATCGGGCCGAGCGGCCAGCACTGGCCGCCGAGCTTGAGGTATTGCTCGTCGACCCCGCTGAGCCAGGCAAACATCCCGGCCGCGGCGATGGCGCCCTGGCCCTGTTCGAACATGGCACGGTCGTCCGGTGGGCTGAAATCGACGGCGCCGATGTCGATCGGCGGCTCGGTGATCCAGTCGCGGGTCGGCGCGGTCGTGCGCCAATAGTCGTACTTGAGCAGATTGCGAAAGGCGCTGCGGCCGGTCGGTCCGGACGTCGCCCTGGTGCGCCGATGCCAGATGCCGTAAACGGTTACGAAGATGGTGCCGGCGACGCAAGCGGTGGACACGGCGCCGGCGATCTTGCCGAAATGGGACATCATGTTGTGCTTGGTCCGCACGAAGTGCGAGCCGGGCAGGACCTCCGTCGGGCCCATCGCTTCGGTGCACGCTTCGGGATAATAGAACACCTGGAGGTAATCGAGCGCCGGGGTATAGATAGCCCCCGCATCGCGGTGCCATCCGCCGGTGTCCGGACAAGGCAGCGGACCGCGGTGATTTGCGATCCTGACGGGCAACAGGTAGTCGCGACCCAGCAACGAGCGCACCGCGCCGGCCGCCTGGGGGTTCTTGAACACGCCGTCCACGAACCAGTCCGTCTTCGTCAGGTCGGGGCCCGCGCTGTCGTCCACGTCGTCGAGATAGTCGACCACTCTCCTGTTGATCTCGTCGGAGACGACCCCGGGAAGGATCAGGTAACCGCTTCTGCAGAAGTCGATGACACCCTGGTCATCGAGCGTGGGCGGACAGTCGTGGCTCACGCCGCCCCGAGCGATACTGGTCCGGTCGATCGGTCCGGGGCGGGGCGTGGCATGGTTCGGAGTCGATTCGGTCATGGTCGCCTACCTCCATCGCTCGAGCACGAACTCGAAACCGAGCCCGTAGGCGTTCTGATCGTCCATCCCCGGCGTGATCCCTGGAAACTTGACGATGCGCCACCCGTCCTGCAGCGCTTCCTTGACGGACCGATAGAGGAACTCGCCGTTCTCGTCCACGCCATCTTCGTCTTTGCCTTCCTCGAAGATGCTCATGCCGATCGCGATGTCGTGCGGCTGCGTGGTGGGGGTCTGAATGTAGAGAATGCTCTGCGTCGCCGGGCGGTCGACGAGATCGACCGCGGCCTGGAGATCCTCCGCGCTCAGCGTGCCGGCGTGAAATCGGTCCAGGCAGCGCTGCAACTGCGACCTGATCTCGACCATCGGTGCTTGGCTCATGACGAAGCATCCTCGACGATGGGGGTGGCTTCCAGCATGACGAAGCTCCCGAAGCCGTCAACTCCTGAACCAATCCACCGGGATCATCCTCAATCGCGCTCCCATGCCGGGCAATACGCCTCCGCCGATGTCGTAGGCGATGGCGGCTTCGTCTGAGGAGAAAGCGATGGTCGGATAACAGACCCGGAGCATGCCGGGGGCCCGATGGTATTTCGTGGCCGGTTCCGGCTGGAGGTTGCCATGCACCTCGTAGGGCGTGCACGCGATCGTTTCCGATTCCGGCGGCGGCGGCACTTCGGTCACGTCGTCCAGCGCCTCCAGGTTCTTGAAGTTCGTCCACGTCTGTCCTTCGTCGGCCGAGATCGCGCAGGACAGGCGAATCCGGCACCGGGAGGTGATGATCTCGTGGCGCGAGGCCTGGTTCCAGACCATCAGCAATTCGCCCGTCGACGGCAGACGCCGAATCATGCACGGCGCGTTCGCCGATGCGATGTGCACCGGCTCGGTCCGGGTCCACGACAAGCCGCCGTCGGAGGACCAGGTCCTGTAGAACCGGCCCATCCCTGACCGAAGGTACATCAGCAGCCTGCCGTCGCGAAGCTCGACGACCGCCGGCTCCTCCAGATCCCAGGCGGCGCGATTGACGCTGATGTAAAGCTCGCTGAGACTGCGCCGCCAGCTCCTGCCTTCGTCATCGGAAACATGGGCGTAGCTGTAGGAGAACGTCGCGGAAGGTATGCCGTCGGCCGGGGTCCAGGCCTCCGCCTCGTTGCCGCTGTCCGGGCTGATCCAGCGGAAGGCGGGCGCCACGATGCGGCCTGACGACAGCACCATGGCATGACCGGTGCAGCAGCATGAATGCGTCGTGTCGACCCGAACCGGGTCCGACCAGGTCCGGGCGCCGTCGTGGCTGAACCGGTAGAACACCATCTTGAACTCTTCGCGTCCCGGGTGTCCGTACGCTTCATCGGGCGCGGAGTAAATCATCCCGAAACCGCCGGACCGGAGTCGGACGACGCTGATATGAAACCCGGTGACGTCACGGCCCACCGCGTCGCGCGCCGTCCATTGGTCCGGCCACGTACGCCCGGCGTCGGCAGAAGCCATGAATCGGATCGACAGGTCGGTGTACACCTCGCTGTAGACCAGCCAGAGATGGCCGCTTTCCTGTCCCTCTACGATGAGCGGCTCCACGTGGCCGGGCGGCGCCGGCTCGAGGATATCCAGCTTGAAAAACCGTTCGACGTCCAGCGGCGCTCCAGGTTCAATCTCGCTCATTGGAAAGATCCGGCTGATTCCCCGTCACCGATGGGATGAAGTCCGTGCCGAACCGCACTGATGCGGACCCTTCAGTGATCGAAGATCAATGACAGGTTTCCTGTCGTGTGATTTCAGCTGCGCAGGATCTTGTCGATCGCCGTCCGCATCAGTGCTTCCGAGGCGCCCGAAACGAACGCGTCGACTGGCTCGTAACCCCCTTCGTCGAATGAGCCTTGCATCGTGATATACCCTGTTCCGAGATCGCCGTACCCAGCCACTGCGACGAATGCGTCCGGACGAGCCGCCTGGGCGTGCAACTGGTATTCGATGAAGGTCTCGCCCGGCAGGTGCACGATCGCCACCCGATCGTTCAGGTGCAGGCAGGCAAAGGGAATGGGCCGGTCACGGCGGCGCAGATACGTCAGCTTCAGCGCGGCCTTGCTGCGGATCTTCGGGTCGCCGATCTCCGCGCCGATCACCTCGAGCAGGGCGGCTTCCGCGAGGTCCTCGCGCGGCGGCAGGCGAACGGGCTCGACGACCCAGCGCAGCGCGTCGAGCGATTGCCGCTCGGCGGCTCCTTCGGCCGTCACCATCGCGTCGTAGATCCGCCTCGTGAAGAGCTCCCGGTTATCAGCAATCCCGTCGTTGTATTTGCCGGCCGTGACGTTGCCGGCGCAGCCCGTGAAATAAAAATGCGGCACGCCCTGCTCCGCGCTTCTGCGATTGCGCGCCAGGCCGACGAATTCCGGCGTCACCACGCCGGTGCCGTCCATGCTGGTCGGATGCACGGCGTAATAGTGCAGCACCGCCAGTGCACGGTCGTCATGCCAGAAGCCGATCGTCTTCAACATCGGGTCGATCACGCCTTCGGGCGCCGCTCGCACCTCCGGATCCGGCGTCTTCGTCCAACGCACCGCCGCGACCTTGCCGTCAGGGCCCATCACCCGACGGTTCGACGCAATGCGATCGACCCTGGCCTCGCCGACGCTGATCGCGGTGCAGGGCTGCATGTTCGCCATCGCCGCGGTCGCGGCGCGGGCCGCATCGGCCCGCGCCTGCTCGGCCCAGTCACCGGCCATGATCACATCGGTGTGCCCGAGGGCGTCGAGCACGTCCTGGGCGTCCCGGTCGGGCCATGGCGTGTCGTGCGCGTGGATGCAGTGGACCGCGACGCGCTCGGCCGTGGTCTGCACCGCCGCAGCCAGCGCCTCGCGCCAGCGATCGTAATCTCCGTTGCTCAGTTCAGCCCAATCGAGCGCGCAAAGCACGATGGGCAACTCGGCGTCGGGAACCAGGATCAGCCCCAGGGCCGACAGCGGATCGCCGATCGCGCTGGCCGGGGGGTACCAGCCGGCGCAAAGCGGATGGCCGATCGGCGGTGTGACATCGGATTTGAACGTGCTCAACCGGGTCATGGGTGCTTTCGACGAATGAAGGTGAACAATGAAATCCCAGGGTCTCAGTCATCAAATGCGCGTTCTGCGGAATAGAGCCGCGCGAAACGGCAGATCTGCTGATCGATGAAATCCTCGAGCAGGTCGACGTTTCCTTCCAGCACATCTTCCTCCCGCAGGTAACGGGGCTTTTCCGCGTTGGCGACGATCATCTTCACGTCGACCTCCACGTCGGCGTATTCGTGATAGCGACGGACGCGTAAGGCAAGCTGGTACAGCCTGGCGCGGCCTCCGGTCGGATCGTCCCAGTACACGCGAAGATGACGGCCCCTGTCCACGTGAGCATCGAAGTGGAACTCCGTGAATTGCTTCATGAACTGCCTGAGTCGGGATTCGATGTGGGCTTCGATACCGGATGCCGCCTCGTCGACCCGTTGCGCGCGGTCCAGTTCCTGCCGGTCCCAGGCGTGCTTCTCGGTATGACGGCGCTCTTCGATGGCCTTCTGTCGAATCTGTTGGAGTTTTCGGCCGAAGTCTTCCATCGTTCGTCAATCGCCGGATTCGGTCACCCTTCCGTCGTTCTTCCATCACCCTTCCATCATCCTTCCATGGCGGCCCCGCGCCGCTCGAGCATCGTGGCGATATCGTCATGGACATTCCGGCTACGGTCAAGCAGGTGTATGATGATGCGACCCAATCCGCACGGCGAGGCTATGAATGATCGAGCCGCCGTGGTCGAAAGGAGCGCCACCATGTCCATCCTGACCGCTGAAACACCGTCGGCCGCGCTGCCGGATATGCCGATCGATCCGGAATGGATCAAGGAGGGCAACCCCGTCGCGCGCGGCGCGATCCTCACGCAAAGCGCGGACAGGAAGATGTCCAGCGGCCTGTGGACGTGCGAGCCGGGCAGGTTCGAGTGGACGTTCGGCTGGGATGAGTTCGTGCACGTCCTCGAAGGCGAAGTCACGATTACCGAGGAGGGTGGCGAAAGCTACACGCTGGGGCCGGGCGACATGGCTCACTTCCCGATCGGGCTCAAGGCGCATTGGGACGTGAAGCGCCCGATGAGGAAGTTCTTCGTGATTCGCACGCCCGAACCGCTCGAGTAGCCGGACGCGCCAGAGTTCGGGAAGGGCTCTGCGGCGCGCTCTTTCGATGGCGTCCCGCTGGGGGTGCGCAGCGCTCGACGCCAAGTCCCGGCGGAGCGCTGCAGCGTGTGAGGGTTCAGGGTTCAGGCGATCGTATGAATCCTGAACACCGAACGTCGAACACCGAACTCTGCAACTTCAGCTACGAGTCCGGTCCGATTCCCTTCCGAACATCACGTACAGCAAGGGCAGAACGAACAGCGTCAGGGCCGTCGACGTGATCACGCCTCCGATCACCACGGTCGCGAGGGGACGCTGCACTTCGGCCCCGACGCCGGTCGAGATCGCCATCGGGATGAAGCCGACCGCATCCGTGATCGCGGTGGCGAGGACTGGTCGCAATCGCTGGCGCGCAGCGGTGAAGACGGCGTCACGCATCGACATCTGCCGGTCCAGGAACGACCGGATGGCGGACACGAGAATCTGGCCGTTCAGCACGGCGATGCCGCCGAGGGCGATGAATCCCACTGCGGCACTCACGCTGAAGGGGATGTCGCGCAGCCAGAGTGCGTAGACCGCGCCGACGGCCGCGAAGGGGATGCCCGTGTAGATCAGGAGCACGTCCCGCAGGCTCTTGAGACTGAAATACAGCAGGGCGAAGACCAGGGCGAGCGTGACCGGGACGACGATCAGGAGACGAAGCCGGGCCCGCTCGAGGTGCTCGAACTGACCACCCCAGTCGATGACGTAGTTGTTCGGCAGCGCCAGGTCCCGCTCGATGCGGTGCTTCGCCTCCTCGACGAATGAAAGCACGTCCCGGCCCGCGACATTGCACTGCACGCGGATCAGGCGGCGCCCCCATTCACGGTTGATGGTCGCGACCCCTTCGGTGTCCTTGATGTCCGCGAGCATTCGCAGCGGCAGCTGGGCCCCGCTCCGGGTGGGGATGATCGTCTGCTCGAGCACCTCGCTGTCGGTGCGATGCGCGTCGGGCAGGCGCACCACGAGCGGGAACTTGCGCTGGCCCTCGAACACTTCGCCCGCCCTGTGTCCGCCGACGGCCTCGACGACATCCAGCACGTGCCGCGCCGGCACGCCGTGCCGGGCGATCACCTGCTGGTCGACCCTGACGCTCAACGTCGGTTGCCCGGTCAGCTGGTCCACGGCGATATCGGATTGACCGGGAATGGTCAGCAGGATGCGCTGCACGTCGTCGCTGATGCGGACCAGTTCGTCGAAGTCGTCGCCGTAGATCATGATGCCCAGGTCCGATCGAATGCCGGACGCCATCTCGTTCAGGCGCATCTCGATGGGCTGGGTGACGATCATGTTCACGCCGGGCAGGTCCCTGATCTCCTCCTGAAGCACGGCCACCAGCTCCGCCTGGTTCGAGGCCCGGGTCCATTGACGACGCGGTTCGAGCGACATGAAGATGTCCGTCAGCTCCGTGCCCATCGGGTCGGTCGCGACCTCCGCCGTGCCGATGCGGCTCCAGACGAAGCGCAGCTCATCGGGGAACCTTTCGAGCAGAAGCTGCTCGATCCGCGTGTTGTACGCGACCGACTCGTCGATCGAGACGCCGACCAGGCGGATCGTGTTGACGACGATCGCGCCCTCGCCCAGCCGTGGGATGAACTCGCCGCCGAGCCGTGTCGCCGTGAGGGCGGTGACGACGAGCAGCAGCGCGACCAGCGGGAGGATGATCCACCGCAGCTTCATCGCCAGCGCGAGCTTCGCCCCGTAGATCGAGGTGATGACGCGGGCGAACCATCCCTCCGTCTCCCTGGCCTTGCGCGGCAGGCAGTAGTAGCCGAGCACCGGGGACAGCATCAGCGCGATGCCCAGGGCGCCGGCCAGCGCGAAGATGAACGTCCAGGCCATCGGTCGGAACATCTTTCCTTCGGTCCCCTCCAGCGTGAGGATGGGGACGAAGACGACGATGATGATCCCCATGCCGAACACGACGGGGCGGGCGACGTGCTTGCCGGAGTCGATCAGCGTCTGCAGCCGCTCCGCCGGCGTGAGCCTGCGGCCCAGCGTCCTGGATCGTTCGGCCAGGTTGCGCATATTGGCTTCGGTCATGACCACCGACCCGTCGACGATGATGCCGAAGTCGATCGCCCCGAGGCTCAGCAGGCTCGCCGCGATGGCGAAATAGTGCATGCCGATGACGGCGAACAGCATGGCGATCGGGATCACGATCGCCACCAGCAGTCCGGCGCGAAGATTGCCCAGGAGCAGGAAGAGCACCAGGATCACCAGCACGGCCCCCGCGACGAGGTTGTGCCGAACGGTTCGGATGACTTCGCTCGTCAGCTCCGTGCGGTCGTAGACCACCTCGACGATGACGTCGTCGGGAAGTGACCTGCGGACGTTGTCCAGCCGGATCTTCAGCTTCTCCGTGACGACCTTGCCGTTCTCCCCCATCAGCATGAAGGCCAGTCCGAGGACCGCTTCGCCGCGGCCCTGGGCCGTCACCGCGCCGCGCCGGATCTCGTGGCCGATCCGGACGTCTTCCGCGATGTCACCGATGCGCACCGGCGCGCCTTCGAACGCCGTGATGACGATGTTCCGGATCTGCGCGAGGCTCTCGACGCGCCCGATGCCGTGGACCAGGCGCGACTGCCCGGCCGTCGTGATCAGACCGCCGCCGACGTTCTGATTGTTCTGCTCAAGTGCCTCGAGCACCTGGTCGAGCGTCAGGTCGTAGTCGAGCAGCGCTTCGGGCGAGACGATGACGTGGTACTGCTTCTCGTGCCCGCCCCACGAGTTCACCTCGGCGACGCCCGGCACCTTGCGCAGCTCCGGCTTGATCACCCAGTCATGGAGCGTGCGCAGCTCTTCGAGCGTTCGGCTTGGATTCTCGGAGCGCACGATGTAGTGAAAGATCTCGCCGAGGCCGCTGGAGATCGGTCCGAGCTTCGGTCGCTCGATGCCGTCGGGCAGCTCGACCGACGCCAGGCGCTCCGACACGTATTGCCGCGCGTCGATGATGCGCGTCGCGTCCTCGAAGGTCGCCACGACCTGCGACAGGCCGAACTTGGAGATGGAGCGGACGTCGATCAGCCCGGGCAGTCCTCCGACGGACAGCTCGACCGGCAGGGTGATCTGCTGCTCCACCTCCTCGGGATTCAGCGCGGGGGCGGTGGTGTTGATCTGAACCTGGATCGGCGTGGTGTCGGGAAACGCGTCGATGCCGATGCGCAGCAGGGACCAGAGCCCGATCCCGATCACCAGGAGGAACGTCAGGACCACGAGAAGGCGGTTCCTGAGTGAGAACTCGATGAGCTTCTGGACCATGGCGCGATCCGTGGTGGGGGGGATGGGCGGGCCGGGGCTCAGTGATCCACGCAACCTGCGCCGAGGCGCGACTTCAGATACTCGGACATCACGGTGAACGTGCCCGCGACGACGACCTGGTCCTCGCGCCGGATCCCCGCCACGATGTCGACCGCCGTGTCGGACTCGTTCCCGAGGGCCACGCGGCGCAACGCATAGAGGTCGTCATCGAGCTTGACGAAAATGTACGGCTGCCTTTCCAGGCGCTGGACCGCGGACCTGGGCACGCGCAACGCGCGCGATGCCGTACCTACGGCGATGTTCACCTCGCCGAACATTCCGGACTTGAGCTGGCCGTGTGCGTTCGGCACGATGGCCCGCGCCCGGACCATCCGCGTGCGCTCGTCGATGGACGTGTCCACCCACGTGAGCTTCCCGGAGACGACGACCCCGGGCAGATTCGGAATGACCGCCTCGACCCGCGAGTCCGTGGATATCTGCGCCACCCGGTCGGCCGGGATCGACAGGGAGAGCCACATCTTCGATAGGTCGGCGAGCGTGAACAGCATGTGACCGGTTTCGACCGATTCACCCGCGACCGCCTTGCGCTCGACGACGGTTCCTGCGAACGGGGCACGCAGCTCGTAACGCGAGAGGTTGCCGCTCGTTTCGGTCGAGATGGCATCAATCCCGGCGCCGGTCAATCCCAGCGTCGCGAGCCGGCGCCGAGCCGATTCCAGCGCGAACGTCGCGGTCCTGACCGTGCGCGATCGGGATTCCACGTCGCGCCGGGTGCTGAACGCAATGTCGTCCCTGGTCGCAAGATGATCCGCCCACGCGGTCTGGTACGCCGCTTCGGCGGCCTGGTAGTCCGCCTTGCTGGAGATGTCGTCCGCGAGCAGCTGCTTCTCGCGTTGGTAAGCGGCCCGGGCGGAGATGAACGCGGCGTGCGCCCCGAGCAGCGCCTTGCGGTGGAGCCCGAGCTCCAGGTCGCTGAGTCGCGCCAGCTCGTCGAGCGCCGGCGTGCTTTCGAGCAGGGCGAGGGCCTTTTTCGCGTTCTCGTGGATGAGGCGGCTGCGGTCGAGGTCGATCCTGGCAAGCTCGATCGTCTGAAGTTTCGCCAGGTGATCCGACTTCGCCTCGGCCAGCACCGGGCTCTCCAGGACCGCCAGCACATCCCCCCTCTTGACGCTGGCTCCGACATCGACGGCCACGCGGGCGACGATCCCGGGAGCGCGCGGCGTGATATGAGCCAGCTCGTTCTCGTTGTAGCGCACCTGGCAGAAAGCCTTGACCGTGGGTGCGGATTCCGACTGGCGCGGCGGCGCCGTCCTGATTCCGGCTTTCAAGGTGGAGGTCTTCGACGCGAACCGCACCTTCATGCTCTCTCCCGGCTTCAGTCTCGACGCCATCTGGGGCTGGCATATCCCGCACTCGTGCTCCCAGACGCCGTGCTCCCTGCAGAACAGCTTCTGGGTCGGAGCCGGGGCCGGGCGGGCGGTGATCAGCTCACGTGGCGTGCGCGGCGCTTCGGCGGTTTCCGGAGCCGCAAGCGACGCCGGATCGCCCGACGCCGTTGCTTGCTCCTGTGGCTTCTTCGCCTGCAACTCCGGATGGCACAGGTGGCATTCGTCCTCGTACAGGAAGTGCGCCGTGCAATAGGCGCGGTTCTTGTCTTCGAGCTGTGGCTGGCACAGCCAGCAGCGATCCTCGTAACGGCCGTGTCCGTTGCACCAGAGGCGGCCGGGATCACGGAGACGCTCGTCGCAGATGTAGCAGGTCTCACCCGGCTTCTCGTGCGTGTGCGCCCTGGGCGCGGCGGTGTCCTCGCCACCAGCCGGCTCACCTGGCTGGTCGCAGGCAGCCAGTCCGATGGCAGCGACCATCACCATCAGTTTTCCTGTCGGCATCATGAAACGGGTCATGGCTGGTCTCCCGTGGATTGCGTTTCGTTCGGTCTGGGCTCGTCTAGCGTCGACAGCCGACGACCAATCAGCCCTTCGACGTCGACGACCGCCTGGTGATAGGCGCCGAGCGCGCCGACCACCTGGCCGCGCGTGTCGAAGAACGTCCGCTGGGCGTCGATCACGCTGAGGTATCCGACCTTGCCCTGCCGGTAAGCGACGTTCGTGTCCTCGAAGGCGCGCCGGGCTGCCGGAAGCACGTCAGCCTGTAGCGCCGTCACTTCCTCGTGTGCCGCGGCCAGGCGCCGCCAGGCTCGGCCCAGCGCCGTGCCGACGCGCAACTCGGCCGCGCGCCGCGCCGCGCGTGCCTTGGCCAGCGCGTACCTGGATTCAAGCACGGCGCCCTGGTTGCGATCGAAGATCGGCAGCGGCATCGAGAGCTGGACCACGGCCGCCGTGTCTTCGGACTCACCGAGATACTTGGCGCCGACGCCGACCGTCACGTCGGGCATCGCGCCGGCTCGGTCCAGGTCGATCCGCGCCTGTCGTTGGGTCATCTCGACGGTCCACCGGGCAATCTGTGGGTTCTGATCGATGAGCGATGACAACACCTCGAGCGTCGGTAGCGTCTTCAACTGTGTCAGATCGCCGTCGACGCGCTGGAAAGCCGGCTCTCGGCTGCCCCAGGTCGACGCCAGATCCACTCGGGCCGACGCCAGCGCCCGCCGCCGTCGTTGCAGTTCGATCCCCGCGCGAGCGACGACCACGCTTGCGTTCGTACGGTCCAGCGACGCCGCGGCGCCGGCCGCGACCCGCTTGTCGATGGTGTCGTAAGCCTCCCTGGCCAGCGCTTGGTTCCGATTTGCCAGCTCGGTCTGCTGCTGAAGGACGAGCGTTGCGATGAAGGCGCGGGCCACGGAGGTCAGGACGCGCACGCGCGCCGTTTCGTATTCCCAGGCGGCGAGATCCTGGTTCAGCTCGGCCAGGCGCGTTCGTTTTCGTCGCTTTTGCCCGAGCTCGATGAGCTGGCTGAACAATGCGGTCGTCTCGGCGGCATCGAACGCCGACGCATCGCCGGTGCCGCCGAACTCCTCAAGCTCCAGCTCGATCTCGGGATTCGGAGGAAGGCTCGCCTGCAGCGCGCGGGCTTCACGGATGCGGACGTCCCACGCGAAAGTCGCGAGATCGCGGTTGTGAAGCAGCGCAGCGGCAAACGCGTCGTGCTGGGTAAGCTGTCCGCCAGGCTCTGCGAATGCCCGCGCGTCTTCATCGGTCGGAATGGGATGACGCGGGGCGCGATAGGAGGGCAGGTCGGCGCCCCATGGCCGCGCTTCCGGCCAGGTCACCGCGCGCGGCGCGCCCCCGCAGCCGACGATGGCGACGGTGGAAAGGCAGCTCAACGCTATCGGGATCACCTTGATCATTCGAGCATTCCGTCCAACCCGGGATGAAGCGAAGTCGTCGAAGAAAGCGCTCGACCCTCGCTCCTGGCGAACCGAGCGACACGACTCATTTTCAAATGTAGAACGGGGCCGATCAGATCAGCAGGACGACCGATCGAACCGGGAGAAGTGACGGCGGCGCATGAACGCGCTGCGATTCGATTGCAGTCGGGCCTGGGGGCAGAATGGAACTGGAAAACCCGGGAAGGGCGAGGGCCGTGATGGTGAATCTCACTGCCCGACGCGTCAGGTCGGTCGGATCGGGCGTCAGTGGCGTGTCGACGCACGGCGAATCGCAGTCGTCCGCGAGCCAGGTGACTTGTTCGTGGTCGGTCCTGCTGCACAGATCGGCGGAAGCACAACCGCCGCCCAGCATGATCGCGACGTCGCCGTCCGCCTGCAGACAGTAAACCGCGCCGGCAGGTAGCACGACACCGACCATGAGGTAGACCGTCAAGGCAGCCCAGGCGGTGCCGGGATGTTGGAGCAGGCGTCGCATCTTTCGGAACTATACGCTTCTCGACCGCTCAATCAAAATCGGATCCGGCGACATCATTAGGCTCTGCCTCAAAACTCTGCCTGGCGTCGACCGGCTGCATCGCCCGTTGGCGGCGTCGGCCTCCATCGACGATGCACCGCGACATCGCCTGCTTCGGCCTCCTGGCCAACGGACGATTCGCTCGGTCTTGGGCCC
>NYZC01000327.1 GCA_002686995.1 Phycisphaeraceae bacterium
GGCCCAAGACCGAGCGAATCGTCCGTTGGCAAGGAGGCCGACGCCGCCAACGGGCGATGCAGCCGGTCGACGCCAGGCAGAGTTTTGAGACAGAGCCTAATCCGTCCCGCTGATGCGCACGCAGAACTTCCGCCGAAATCCGCCGGTGGCGCCTCACTCCTGCCTGTCCTGCTCCGCCTGCTCCTGCTCTTCCCGTTCCTGCACCTGCGCGTCCTCTTCCACATCGAACACGTCACCGATCCAGCTCGGGGGGTGCACCGACTCGAACCGGAGACTGACCGCTTCCCGGTCGCTCAGCCACTCGAGCAGCACGGGCAGGCCCATCACCGGACGCTCGAAGACGATGCTGGTGAACCGGACGGCCAGTCCGGCGCGTTCGACGAAACCACCTCTCACGGCGAGGCCAAGGTGCGGATCCGCGGGCGCCGGGCCGAGATGCTCGACCACCTCTTCGAGCCATCGCTGGAAGTCCTTCTGGTACGCTTGCTCCGCTGCTTCATCCTCCGTCCAGTCGTACTGCGGCTGCCGGGTGTAAAGGTCGACCATCGCGAAGTGGGCGCCTTCGGGCCCTTCCGCGCGGATGCGTTCGATGTGCCGGGCTTTGCGCGCCGCGCCGGCTTCTTCAAGCTGCTTCTGCACCGCCTCGACCCGATCCTTCTGACCGCGCCGCGTCGCGGCGGTGAGCTGCTCGAGCAGCCGGGTGTGCTCCTCGGCCCAGGCCTCCGGCTCCTGGTCATCCTGGTTGATCAGGCGGTGGTACGTCGCACGTGCGAGCGCCTGCTCGGCGGTGATGCTGACGGTCGGATGCCACGGCGGGACAAGCGCGCGCGTATGGCCCATCGTCACGGCGCCATTGACGTCGCCCTCGATCCGCTGCGCCGCTTCCATCGTCGGCGCCACGAACGAGACGTTGAACGGGGTGCCGAGACGGGTCTCCGTGACGGTGACGTACTCGGTCTTCGCTTCCACCGCGTCGACGATCGCCGGTCTCCCCGGGCTGTCCTCGGGAAGCTCGATCACGATCAGCGGCCCTGCCCGCAGCGCCTGGACGTCCCCGGCAAGATCCGCGGTGAGCGACGACCAGAAGGTCCTGGCGTCGTCCACGTCCTCGAACGTGGCAACGAGCGTCACGCGCCCTTCGCCGCCGCCATGCTGGCCGGCGTCCATCGCGCCCGCGGTTTGCACGTCCTGTGCGTCGTACTTGTGCGCCGGCTGACGCGTCGCGAGGTCGAGGAAGGCGCCGGACTCATCCAGGCTCGCAATGACGAAGACCATGCACGCGATCAGGGCGACGAACACGCTGCCGCCGTGCACGGACAGCAGACCGAACGTCGCCAGGATGCTGGGCGGCTGCTCGGTCAGCCGGTCGTGGCACTGCCGAACGAGCTGCGCGGACGTCTTCGCGGTCGTCGCGCGCGTGAACTGCTCCTGCACCTTCGTCGCGATGGCATCCGCCGCCGCGAGCGGGATCGGGCGGTCGTCGTGCTCGTCGGCCGGCGGCAGCTTGCCGCGCAGTTCGTTCGTGATCCGCGCGAGCTTGTAGCTTCCCGGCAGGCCGACGCCCATGAGGATGCCCAGACCCAGAAGGACGCCGTCCTGCGTGGCGAGCCAGCCGAGCGCCAGGACGCTGACCGTCACGATCCGGAATGCCACGTCGGCCATCGGATGCCGCGACGTGAGCGTGGTGTCGATGACGCGCCCGCCGTCGAGCGGCAGGATCGGGGCGAGGTTGATCAGGTTGAGCACGATCGCGATCAGCGCAAGCTGCTGGAGCCATTCCTGCCCGTTGACGATGGCGCCGATCCCGGCTGCGATCCCGATCGCGATGCCGGGCAGCGGCCCCGCCAGGTAGACGATCACCTTCTTCCAGCCGGCGACGTTCGTGGGCCGCCCGCTGACCGCGGCGCCCAGCATCGGGATGAAGAACATGCGCACGTCGCGATATCCGAACGCCTTCATCGCGACGAAGTGCCCCATCTCGTGAACGAGCAGGATGAGCACGAGCATTCCGGCGAACTGCCAGGTCCACGCCATGGCGCCCGCGCCCAGGAACACCGCGATCGTGACCCCGACCACGAGGACGCCGGTAAGCCAGCCCCACCTTCTCTGCTCCAGCCGCAGCAGCTCGCCCAGGATCGGCGCGTTGGGTGACTGATCGTACGGAGCCGGCAGGTCGGACGCCTCTTCCGCGGCGTCGGCCCCGGGCTCCTTGAATGCGCCGCGTTCGACATGGAAGTCTCGCGCTACCGCGTGCATCCGTTCGAGCTGCTCGATCGTCGCGTCGGAGGTCGACAGGGTCCGGACCGACTGACCCGACAGCCGCTGCTGGTGACGCGCCCAGAGGGCCGGCGCCTTCGCGCGCGTCATGCGCTCGATGTCGAGATCGTCGGGCAGGAGGCTGTCGGGCTTCGCCGACGTGGTGACCAGGAAGGACGAACCGGTCGTCGGCGTCACGAACGTGATCGATCGGTACTTGCGGTTCGGCCGAACGAAATACCACGTCCGGTGCTTGACGATTCCGAACGCGCTGCCGTCGGCGTGTCGATGCAGCGAGAGGTGATAGGCCGTCGACGTCGCCGCGTCGTTGATCCGGTACCAGGCCACCGGCTCGAATCCGAGATCCTCGAGCGCCAGCGCGCTTTCGTCGAAGAATTCGCGCACCGGATCGTCAAACTCGTCCGGCGTGGTCTCGAACGGAGACAGGGCGTGCACCGCGATCTCGTCGCCGGAGGTGTTGATCCGGAGCCGGAAGATCCTGATGAAGAGATAGAACACCAGAATGATGGGCGCGAGCAGAACGCTCGATCCCGAGAGATAGTCACGTAGCGAGAGTCGCCACGGCACGAGCTCGTAGAACTTCGGTTCCATGGATCGTCTGCACGGTCGTGGTCAAAGCGGTCAGGATAGTGCCGATACGCGCGAGGATCCCGCCGCCGGACGACGCGCAGCGCACCGCCGGCCAATGAAACAAGATAATAATGTATTCATACGAGAACGGCGGCGCACCGATCAATGCGATGCCGGTGCCGCCCGGCGGCATTCCGAACGTGCCGCTGTGGAACTGGTGGCAGAACGTGGTCGTGACGCCCGAGCCGGCCAGCGTGGCGCTCATGCTTGGCGCCGCGGCGCTGACGCTGGTGCGGCGCCGGCGATGACGATCGGACTCAGGGACGTCGACGCTTCGATCGGCGCCGGCGTCCCGCGGTCCACCCGAGCACGCCGCCACGGCGAGCGATGCGGTGGCGGGCGCCGGACTCCTGCAGCGCTGCGAGACCGAAGCGGTCGGCCCTTCGCCGGATCACCGGAGCCACCGCCAGGTCGCGGCGATGACCGTGCAGGTCACGACGCCGAGAGCGAGGGGCATGACGGTTGCGAACGCCGTCCAGCGAAGGCTTCGCGTTTCCTTCCAGATCGTCCAGATGGTCGTGCCGCAGGGGTTGTGCAGGAGCACGAACGACAAGAGGCAGACGCCGGTCATGATCGTCCAGCCGTTGGCGTCGAACATGGCCAGCAGCCCCTCGGCGCCGGGCTCCACCAGTCGGCCCCGTTCGAGGCCCAGGCCGGCGTCGCCGCCCGTGAGGATCAAAAGCATGATGATGACGGGCACGACGATCTCGTTGGCGGGGATCGCGATCACGTACGCGAGCAGGATCACGCCGGAAAGCCCCATCACCCAGCCGATCGGCTCGAGCGCGTCGATGAGGTAACGGGCCATCGGCGCCCCGCCGACTTCGACGTTGGCCACGCACCAGATCACGAGTCCGGCGGGCGCCGCGACGCAGCAGGCGCGGCAGAGCACGAACAGGGTCCGGTCGATCAGCGAGGTGTAGATCACCCTGAGAATCGCCGGTCGACGATACGGTGGCAGCTCGAGCGCGAAGGCGGATGCTTCGCCGCGCAGGACCGTTCGCGACAGCGCCCAGGAGCAGAGAAACATGATGCCGATGCCGCTCAGCACGACCATGACCACGGTGCCGGCCGCGACCGTCGCCGTGAGCCAGCCGGAGCTGACGTGCGCCGCGACGAGGAGCGTCGCGATGGCGATGACGGTGGGGAATCTACCGTTGCAGATCATGAAGTTGTTGGTCAGGATCGCAATGAGTTTTTCGCGCGGTGAGTCGATGATGCGACAGGCGATCACCCCCGCGGCGTTGCAGCCGAATCCCATCGACATGGTCAGCGCCTGCTTGCCGTGAGCGCCGGCCTTGCGGAAGAGCGGATCGAGATTGAACGCGACGCGAGGCAGGTAGCCGAGATCCTCCAGCAGCGTGAACAGCGGAAAGAAGATCGCCATCGGCGGGAGCATGACCGACACCACCCACGCCAGGCACAGGTAGACGCCGTCGACGAGCATGCCGGAGAGCCAGGACGGCGCGCCGACGGCCGCGAAGCCGCGATGCAGGATTTCGTACAGGCTCATCGAGACGAAAGCCGGAGCCTCGAGCCCGAAGTGGGCGCTCAGCCATTCCGTCAGACCGCCCTGCTCCATCAGCAGTCCCGCCAGGAGTCCCGACGGCACGTTGGCGCCGACGACGGTGACCCAGAACACCATGGCCAGCACGAACAGCATCAGCGGCCAGCCCCAGATCGGGTGCGTCAGGAGGCGGTCCAGCTTCCGGTCCCAGGTCTTGCGCTCGGTCGCGCGGACGACCTCGCGTGCGACGTCCCGCGCCTCGCGATAGACCGACGTGACGAACGCGTCGCGGAAGTCATCCCCCACCCCGCGACGAATCGCGTCGATGCGATCAAGCAGCTGCGCCGAGCGCGGTGCGATGTTCACGATCGGCTCCAGTCGAGCGCCGGTCGCTCGGGCCCGGCTTCGTGCCCGGCGCGTGCATGTTGCGGTGGTGCGCCCGCGTCGACCGTTCGCGCCCGGGACAGCCGTCGCAGCGCGCCGTGTTCCAGCGCCTGCCGGATGTGATGGTCACCTTCGATGAGCCGGTAGGCGATCCACCGGGCGTTGGGCAGGCCGGGGGCGAGCTCCTCGATCAGCGGAATCATTCGGCGCACGGCCTCCTCGAGCCGTGGGGGCGTCTTGGGAAGTCGGGGCTCGGGCGTGATCTCGCCCGTCGCGACGCGCGCGACGTGGTCGATCAGCTGCGGAACGCCTTCGCCGGTCCGCGCCGACGCGCCGGCGACGGGGACGCCCAGTCGATCGGCCAGCCTGTCGGTATCGATCGTGATCCCCCGGCGCCGCGCTTCGTCCATGAGGTTCACGCATACGATCGTGCGGGACGTGATTTCCATGACCTGGAAGACGAGGTTGAGATTGCGTTCCAGGCTCGTGGCGTCCGCGACGACGACGACGCAGTCGGGCTGGCCGAAGAGAATGAAGTCCCTGGCGATTTCCTCGTCGGTCGACGCCGAGAGCAGCGAGTAGGTCCCCGGCAGGTCGACGAGCTTGTAGCACCTGCCGGCGCGGGCGAAGGCGCCTTCGGCGCGGGTCACCGTCTTGCCCGGCCAGTTGCCCGTGTGCTGTCTCAGGCCGGTCAGCGCGTTGAAGAGCGTCGATTTGCCGGTGTTCGGATTGCCCGCGAGGGCCACGACGTATTCGAACCCGGTGGTCTGCAGGCCCATCTGCCGAAGGTCCGATCCGAGGTTGCATCGGGTCGTGCAACGTTTCGGGCACGAGTGCTCCGGGGGACGCGTCACGGTTCGTCGCCTCCTGTCCGCGGATCCGGGGACCGAGGTTCGACCATCACCTGGTCGGCCTGCGCCTTCCGCAGCGCGATCAGCGTGTTTCGGATTCGATAGGCTCGCGCCGCTCCTCCGAGGTTCGTGAGCTCGGGCGTGATCCGGGCCTGAGGCGTGATGCCGAGATCGAGAAGCCGTCTCCTGGTGAGGCCGGAGCATTCCTCGCAAAGCGTGGTGATCGTGCCCGGCTGGTCGATGGGAAGCCGGGACAGCCGCATCGACCGCGACGCCGGAGCGTCGGCGAACCCTGCGGCGCGGAGGTGCACGTTGGCCGCGACCGCGGGGGAAAGGCGCTGCCGCCTGCCTGATTCGATGCGGAACGCGACGGTGCGCTGATCGCGCGATTCGACGGTCAGTCGGATTCCCGGGCGAAGCCCCGCCGCGACCAGGCGCTTCATCGCGGCGGCCGGCTCATCCTCGACGTGGACGACGACGGCCGGGCGGCGAAGCGGCCAGTCCGTCATCGGGGTCGGATGGTGAGGGACGTCGAGCGCGCCGGCCCGCGGAATCACGTCGCCGTGTGGATCGACTCGCGGCAGGCCGAGGTGCTCGTCGAGGGCGCGCAGCTCGTCTTCGTCGAAGTCATGCTCGGCGCCGTGGGCGATGGCGTGCACGCGACCGGCGGACAGCTGCGCTTCGTCCACGAGGAATCGCTCCATGAGCCGGTGAGCCCGCAGGACATGCATCGCCCGCCGCGTCCCTGATGCGGTCAGGACGAAGCCGCCGTGTCGTGACTGGATCAGACCGGCACGCTCGATTCGCACCATGAGGCGCAGCGTGCTCCTTTCGCCTCGTCCCAGCGCGCCCGCGATGGAGCGCAGCGTGCTCGGGTGCCCCCCCTCGGCCTGGGTCAGCACGACCTTGAGGACATCCTCGACGCGGACGCGCGTGCGGTGTCGGTTCCAGCGGCCGATCAGCGGCTTCAGCGCGACCAGCCACGTCGCACCGGCGGCCAGAACCATCCCCGCGATGAGCACGCCTTCGATCATCGAGGGCTTCCTTCGTAACGGAGGTCCGTCGGGGGGGACACCCTCAGATATAATAAGACATGAATATCTCTTTTTCAATCCGGCCGCGATCGGGAAGCCCGCGATCCGCAGGGCACTCGCGAGGTGCCGACCGTACGTCGGGAGTCGCTGGGAGGCCGAAGTCCGCCTGCGCATCAGCGGGAGGATTTAGCGACTAGTCGTCAAGCCAATCGTTGTTTGTCAATTCGGAACGGAAATAGACCGACTCGGCCCCGTGGACCAACCGCACCGCGTCGCTTCGCCGATCCCTTTTGCCTCCGAATGGGCCAATGACGATTGGCCGCTATGAGCCTGGCGGGTTCACGCTCATCCCCAGCCGCTCCGCGAACAGCACGTAGAGGCACGGGATGACGACGAGCGTCAGCGCTGTCGAGACGATCAGGCCGAAGATCATGCCGTTGGTCATCGGCGCCCACAGCGCCCCGCCGAAGAGCGACAGCGGAAGCAGCCCGCCGATCGTGGTGAGCGTGGTGAGGATGATCGGTCGCATGCGGACGCGCCCGGCGTTGGCGACCGCGACGCGCAGTTCCTGCCCTTCCGCGACGTTCGTCTCGACGAAGTCGACCAGCACGATCGCGTTGTTGATCACGATGCCGCCGAGCGAGAGCAGGCCGAGGATGGCCATGAAGCCCATGGCCCAGCCCGTCGCGAGCAGACCGAGCAACACGCCGATCATGCCCAGCGGAATGGCGGTCAGGATGACGATCGGCTTCACCAGCGAGTTGTACTGCATGACCAGCAGCAGGAACATCGTCACGACGCTGATGCCGATCGCCGTCATGACCTTGGCCTGCGTGTCCACGGTCTCCTCCAGCTCACCGCCCGGCTCGACGAAGTAGTCGTCGCCGAGATTCGCCCGAAGCGCGTCGACCTTGGGCCGGATGCGGCCGGCGACGGTGTTCGAGAGCAGCCCCGGCTCGACGTCGCAGGCCACGGTCACGGTGGGCAGCCCGTTGCGCCGGGCGATGACGGAGGGGCCGGCGCCCGGCACGACGCGCGCCACCGCGTTGAGGGGGACGCGACCATTTCGCCCGCTCACGTAGATGTCCGAGATGTTGAGAAGGTCCGCCCGTTTGCCCCGGATCGCGCGAAGCATCACCGGGACGAGGTGGTCGCCTTCGCGGAACACCGTCAGCTGCGCGCCCGAGAGCAGCATGCTCGTGGTGACGGCGATGTCGGCGTTGGTCACGCCGGCGAGGTTGGCGGCGTAGGGGTCGATCTCGATTGCGACGCGGCCCGCGGAGGCGCCCCAGTTGCTGAAGGGGCGCACCGTGCCGGGCGTCTGCTTGAACAGGCGGACCATTTCCTCGCCGGCGCGATCCACGGTCTCGTGGTCCGGGCCGCTCAGCCGCAATTCGACCGGGTTGCGAATCGGCGGCCCGAGCATGAAACGGCTGACGGTGATGCGGGCGTCCTGGTGATCGGCGACCTGCCCGCGCATCGCCTGCGCGTACGCCGCGGTGTGCGCCGCGTCGGTCGTGTTCACGAGGATGAGCGCGTAGTAGGGGTAGTCGTACTCCGGCTCCTGGGTGAGCATGAGGCGCGGCCCGCCGCTGCCGATGAACGTCGCGGCGCTTTCCAGGCGTTGCGTGCCGTCGGGCGCCGGGCTGTGCGCGACGAGCGCGGCCTCGATCTCGCGGGCGACGTCGGCGGTCCGCTGGATCGGCGCGCTCTCCGGTAACCAGATCTTGATGAAGAACTGGTCCCGCTCGCCGCCAGGGAAGAACTGCGTCCCGATGACGGGGAGGATGGCGAGGCTCGCCGCGAACGCGACGCCGGCCGCGGCCACGACCAGCACGGGCCGTCGCAGGCAGCCGCGGATCACCGCCTCGTAGTCGAGACGGTCGAAGAGCCCGCGCCGCGCCCGCTCGGCGTCGCCCTGCGGAAGCAGCAGCCAGGCGCACATGATCGGCGTGACGAGCATCGCCGCGACGAAGCTGATGCCCAGCGTGGCGGCGACGACCACCGGGAGGCTGCTGATGTACTCGCCCGCGTTGCCCGTGATCGTGAGCATCGGCAGGAACGCGGCGATCGTCGTCAGCGTCGAGGTGAGCATCGGTATCGCGAGGTCCTGGGCACCGCGTGCGATCGCCTCGAACTTGCCGCGCCCTTCGCTCATCAGCCGCACGGCGTTGTCGGACACGACGATCGCGTTGTCGACCACCATGCCCAGCGCGATGATGAGTGAGGCGATGGAGAACTGCTCCAGCTCGACACCCATGCGGGGGACGATCGCGAACGCGGCGATCATCGAGATGGGCACGGCCGTAGCCATCACCAGCGCCGGGCGCCAGCCCATCATCAGGAACGCGACGCCCAGCACGATGAACACGCCGAGCACGAGGTTGGACTGGAAGTCGCCGATGCGCGCGATCACCTGGCGCGGCAGGTCGTTGACGCGGGTCAGGCCCACGTCGGGCGGCACGATGGTGCGCTGCAGGCGCGCGACCAGCGCGGCCACGGCGCGCTGCATCTCGGCGACGTTGCTGCCGCTCTTCATGGAGATGCCGATCGCGATGGCCGGCTCGTGCGGCCGCACGGGCGTGGTGAGCCGGGCGAGCTGGCGCGCCGGCTCCTCGTACCGCCGCGTGATCGTCACGGGCAGGTGGCGCAGCTGCACGGGGGCGCGGCCCTCGTCGTGCAGGAGGACGAGCTGCTCGATGTCCTTGATCGACTCGAACTCGCCGCTGGGCTCGATGCTGTAGCGGGACTGCGCGGTGTCGACCTCGCCGCCGGGTACGAGGATGTTTCGCGCCTGGAACAGGTCGCGCAGCTGGTGCGCGGTCAGGTCGAACTTCGCGGCGTCGGAGCTGTCGAACTCGATGTAGATGCGCTCCTCCTGGTTGCCCCAGAACTCGACGCGACCGACGGTCGGCAGCAGCTGGAGCTGGTCCTCGATGCGCTCGGCGATGATCTCGAGCTCGCGCGGCGTGTAGCGGTGCGGGCTCGGGGCGCCGTCGAGGTCCTTCTGGTGCAGGCAGTAGACGATCTCGAACACGTCTCCGAAGTCGGTGTTCACGATCGGCCGCGGGACGCCCTCCGGCAGCGTCGCGACGGACTCGACCTTCGCCCGCACGTCGTCCCAGACCTGCTCGATGTCGGCGATGGTCTCGTCGGCCGCGACCTGGATCACCGAGAGGCCGGGCATCGACTTCGACTCGATCGTGTCGATCTCGGGAATCTCGATGAGCACCTTCTCGAGCGGATCGGTGACCAGCTGCTCGACGCGCTGCGCCGACGTGCCCGGCCAGGCGGTCAGGATCAGCGCGTCGCGGATGACGATCTCGGGATCCTCGCGCCGTCCCATCGACGAGAAGTTGACGAGCCCGGCCGCGATGAACAGCAGCGTGAACCCGATGACGATCGGACGATGCGTCAGGGCGAACCGCGGAAGGTTCATGGCCGCTCCCGCGTCGCGGTGACGGTCACGGGCTGATCGTCCGAGAGGTAGTGCACGCCGCCGGTCACGAGCGTGCCGCCCTCGGCGATGCCCTCGCCCTCGATGCGCCGAAGCTCGCCGTGCGCGTCATGCACCGTGACGGCCCGCGCCCGCGCCTTGCCGTTCTCGACGAGGTAGACGGCGGGGGCGCCGCCGACCTCCGTGACGGCGCCGACCGGCACGTAGTAGCCGCGCGGTGTATCTGCGAGCGTGAAGCGCACCGGCACGAGATCACCGGGCCGCAGCAGCCACTGGGGTCTGCCGATGGCGATGCCGTCCAGGTACTCGAGCCGGGGTTGCTCGATCAGGAAATCGCCTTCCTGCAGCTTGCCCGGGTCCGACACGCTGCGGAACGTCCAGCGGATGACGCTCGTATATTGATCACCCAGCGTGACCTCGACCTTTTCCGGCTCGTGCCGGCCGAGCGCGGCCCGGCCGTCGCTGGCGGAGAAGCTCACTCCGGGCAGGCGCAGCACGAACGTGCGGTCGCCCTCGCGCAGCACGGACCGCGCGGAAACGTATAACGGACCGGCCTCGCCCTGGAACTCGCGGATGACCGGGATGTACTCGTTGACGACGGGCAGTCCGTCGAGCTCCGGAAGCAGGTCGTGGATGTGCCGGCGCAGGTTACGCGAGATCAGGTCGATCTCGAAGGTACGCAGGCGCTCGTCCGCCACGGCGCTCTTCTCGTAAACGATCGCGGTGACGGGAATCGGCGCGCCGTCGCCGGCCGGATCCTTGGGGTAGATCAGGGCGCGGTCACCGGTGCGGATCATGCGCTCGTCGTCGGCGGAGACCTCGACGCGCACGATGACGGGGTCCATCAGCGTCAGCGTCACGATGGGCTTGCCCGGATTGACCACCGCGCCCTGGCTCGTGTGAACGGCGGTGATGCGACCGTTGAACGGCGCGTAGAGCGTCGTGTCGGTGAGATCCTCGCGGCCGCTGCGCAGTCTCTCCTGCGCCGCGGCCACGGCGGCGCGCCGCGCCTGGACGTGGGCGGAGGCCTGGTCGAACGCGCTCTGCGCCGTGTCGACCGCCTGCTGCGATCCGGCGCCATCCTCGAGCACGAGGCGCTGCCGGTCGAGCGTTTGTCGCGCGAGCTTTCGCTCGGCCTGCGCGGCTGCGAGGTTCTCCTGCGCGGCGCTGAGCGCCGCCTCGAGCGACTTCGACTGCGCGCTGAAGCGCGTCGTCTCCAGCCGCGCGATGGGATCGCCCTGGCGCACCATCGTGCCCTCCTCGTTGAAGGCCGGACCGCGCAGCTCGATGCCGACGTCCTTGACGAGGAGCACCCGGCCGCCGACCTCGAAACCCAGCTGCTCTTCACGATAGAGCGTGACCGAGCCGGTCAGCGACCGGTCCACGGGCAGATCGCGCAGGCGCAGCGCCATGACGGACACCGGTCGGCTCGGCATCGTCTGCCGATCGTCACGGTCGTCGCCGCAGCCGGTGGCGATCAGCGCGGCGAGCGCGGCGATCGGAACAGCGCGATCAATGCGCGGTCGGGTCATGGTCCGCTCCCGTCGGGCTCAACGAGGATCTCGCCCCAGTTCGTACGCGACGTCATGCGCTGGCGCACCGGCTGCGCCGGTAACGGGTCGGCGGCGCCCGGCTGCCAGCCGCCGCCCAGCGCCTTGTAGGCGGCGATGAGGTTGAGCGCGATGTTGCCGTGCGCCTCGGTGGCCCGGTCCTGCTGGACGACGAGAAAGCGCTGCGTATCGACGACGCGCTGGTAGGTGACGACCCCGGCGCGGTACTGGCTCAGAGCGAGCGTGACCGAGCGATCGGCGCTGACCACGCTCTCGTCGAGCGCGCGCGCCGTGATCTGCTCGCGCAGGAACGCGACCAGCGCGTCCTCGACTTCGCGCGCGGCGTTCAGAACGGTGTCACGGTAGGCGAGCGCCAGCTGCTCGAAGCGCGCGTCCTCGACGCGCACGCGGTTCGTGAGGCGGCCGTAGTTGAGAATCGGCCAGGTGAACGACGGCCCGACGACGTAGGTGAGGCTGCTCGCGTTGAACAGGTCATCGAACGTCGCGCGGTTGGACACGGCGCCGCCGTCGTCGCTGGTCGCGAGCCCGATCGAGCCGAGGAGGGTGAAGCGGGGATAGAGGTCGGCGGCGGCGACGCCGATCACGGCGCTCTGGGCCGCGGCCTGAAGCTCGGCGCGGCGCACGTCGGGCCGGCGCCGAAGCAGGTCGACCGGCGTGCCGACGGCCACCTCGGGCGGCGGCGCGGGGATCGCGCCCGCGCGGTCGGCGCTCAGCAGTTCGTGCAGCGCCTGCGGGGGGCGACCGAGCAGCGTGCTGATCGCGTGGCGGGCCCGGCGGATGCCGATCTCGAGGCGCGGCACCGCGGCCTCGGTGGCGTGCAGCAGCGACCTGGACTGGGCGACGTCGAGCTCGGACACGAGGCCGTTGCGATGTCGCGACTCGGCGATCTCGAGGCTGTCCTTCTGCAGCGTCACGTTGCGCTGCGCAAGCTGCAGGCGCTTCTCCAGCGTGCGCAGCGTGACGTAGGACCGCGCGACCTCGGCGCAGACGGTGACGAGCGCGTCGCGGTATCCGGCGACCGAGGCGAGCCAGGCGGCGTCGGCCGCCTCGATGCCGCGACGGTAGCGACCCCAGACGTCGAGTTCCCACGCGGCATCGAAGCCGAACTGAAAATCCCAGTGGGCGCGGTCGGCCACGGCGAGGTTGGGGGCGTTGTTGCTGAGACCCACGTTGGCGGCGCGCCCGGTCGCGTCCTGCTTCTGCGGCCAGATCGATCCCCGAGCCACCGCAAGCTGTGCCCGCGCCTCGAGCATGCGCACGGCGGCGATCTGTAGAGACAGGTTCTCGTTGCGCGCCAGGTCGATCAGCCCGGAAAGCGTCGAATCATTGAACGCTTCCCACCATGCGCCGTCGTCGAACTTCGAGGCATCAAGGTGCGCGTCGTCACTGTCGATCCAGCTTTCCTGCGTGTCGACCTGCGGCGCCTCGTAGTCCGGCCCGACGGCGCAGGAAACGCACAGCGTCGCACAGGCCGTCGTCACAAGAACACGCATCCCCGCGGAATGCCAGGAGAAAGCTGTGTTGATCCCGCTGACGGCCACGAGGGTCATGATACTGCATCAATGGAGCAGGACGATGATTCGATTTGCACTGTCACGCTCGAGTCGTGTTCACAGCAGGCATCAGTCGGGCCGTAGGATTCAATGGTCATTCGGTGATGAATTCCGATACAGGGGTCAGCCTGGCGCCGTCGCCGTCGCCACCTAAATTCAGTTCGGCACGATCGGGCCCAAGCGAAAACGTGGCGACGTGAGTCTCGCCGTCGGCGAAACGCAGGATGATGGAATCGTCGACGATCTCGTATGTTCCGTGATATTGAATGTCCTGCTCGTCCGGCGCCCAGTAGGAATGGAAGTTGACGTTGAGCGTAAACGTTCCGTCATTCTGGAATTCGTAGCCCCTTGCGATGACCCAGACTGGCCTGTCTTCGCGGGTACTGGAAACACTCAGGACCTCCCACTTCCCGACGATCGTTGCGGGAACTGAATTGAGTGGGTGCTCATTGAAGCTGAAGATGTCGATCGGTCGCGAATTGTGCGCAGTCAACGAACGGGCGGCTGCGGTGGCTTGCCGTTGTCGTTTGCGGTGAATCAACCGGTGGACCCTGACGGCGACGGTAATGACGATCACCGTTGCCAGAGCGTAGTTCAGCAGTTCGCGGTAGGGCCAAGCATGACTGCACGCCGGCGGATGATCCTGAATCTTTCCTTCTGATCCGTGTCCATCCGTGTCCATCCGTGGTTCCTGAACCATGCGGCCGTCCCGATCCTCAGTCACGCGGCTGCACCGATTCCAGAATCGCGATCACCTCCGCCGCCATTCGATCTGCGCCGAACCGCGCGTGCACGTTGCGTCGGCCTTCTGCGGCCAGCGCGCGTCGTTTCGGTTCATCGACGATCAGCGTTTCGATCGCGTCGGCCAGGGCCGTGGGATCGTCGGCAGCGCACAGCACGCCGCCTCCCGTGGCGCCGATCACCTCCTCGAACGCGCCGTGACGTGGCTGCACGACGGGCACGCCGGAGGCGAGTGCCTCGATCACGTAGAGACCGAACGCTTCGCCGTACGTCGCAGGCACCGAGAACACGCTCAGGCCCGCGAGCATGTCGAGCTTGCCGCGCCGGTCCGGGTTGGGCTGCCATCGCACGTCGTCGGCCACGGGGCCGAGGCGCTGCTGCAGCGCCCTGACGTACGCCTCGTCCGACCGGGTCATGGCGCCCGCAACGTGCAGGCGCAGGCGACCCGTGTCCGGTCGACACTTGAGCTGCAGGAACGCGTCGATCAGCGTGCCGAGCCCCTTGTCGGCGCACATGCGCGCGAAGTAGCCGAGCACCGGCGGGTCGGGCGCCGCGCCGGGCTCGGGGAAACCTTCGAGATCGATGCCGTTGTGGACGACGTGCACGCGGTCGGACGCAAGGCCAAGGCGGCGCGTCATCGTGTCGGCGTAGTACCGGCTGACGCCGATCAGCGCGTCGACGTCGGCCGCGCGCCGGGCGAGCGTGCGCCACGCCTCATCGCGGACGGATTCGGGCAGCGCGTCGAGGAACGCGTCCTCGCCCTGGAGGGTGCAGACGACCGGAACGCGCAGCCGCGCGCGGATCGCCCCCGCCAGGCCGACGAGCAGGGCGTTGGAGAGGCACACGACATCGGGCTGCTCGTCGGCGATCGACGCGACGAGCCGGTCCAGCTCGTTCTTCTGTCGGCCGTCCTCGCCGTTCAGCACCGAAAGCGTGATGTCGCCCACGAGCCGCGCGCGCGTCATCCCCGATCGGCGCGCGACGCGGCGCAGCAGCCGGGGTGAATCGAGCAGGCGGTGGAGCCACGCCGGCGTCCGGCGCAGCCAGGGCGCCTTCTGCTGCAGGTACACGTTGACGCCGCCGTACCGCACGGGCCGCGGCGCCGCGTGCTCGTCGTCGTGCTCGACGACCAGCGGCAGGTACATCGGCACCATCGTGACCCGGTGGCCGAGCCCGTGCAGCGCGCGGACCAGCGCGTGGTCGCGCAGGCAGGATCCGCAGTGAAAGCTTCCGGTCCCGGGCGTGAGCTGAATGATCCTCATCGATGGGAGGGGGGGGAAATTAAGCTATTAGTCATTAAGCCAATCGTTATTCGTCATTTCGGACCAGATTTTCGACCCGAGTCCGTGAAAAAAAATAACCATTGGCTTAATGACTAATAGCTTAATGAATTAATGAACCGGGGGACGAATGAGCTGCGCGTCGGCCCAGACGACGCGATCGCCCACGTCCTGGCCGGGCCCGAAGTCGACTTCGAGGACGAGCGCTTCGACGCCGGTGATGTCGATCGAGAGGGGGATCGGATCCTTGTCGCCGCGCGCGTCGAGATTCTCGAACAGGACGCGTCCGTCGCCGCGCACGCGAATGACGGCGCGGCCGGTCACGCCCTCGGGCTGCTGGAAGCCGACCGTCGACCTGAACTTCTCGAACGCGCCGGCCAGCGCGTAGGTCAGCACGCAGCGGGAGTGCACGGAGAGTCCGTATCGGTATCGCTGGTTTCTGAGCCGGATCTCGCTGCCGGTGAGCGAGGCGCCGACGCGATACTGCATGACGCGATCGAACCACGGCGTCTGCTCCACGCGGGACGGCTCAATGTGGTCGAGGCGCACGCGCCGGCCGTTGCGGCAGTGCACGGCGGCGATGGCGGTCCAGGTCCACCGGGTCTGCTGGTCCCACTTCGTCCGGATCGTCCATTGCAGCGGGGTGGTCGCGATGAGGTGCCCGGTGATCGAATCGCCGTTGCGCAGCGTGAACCGCTGGTGAAACCCGGTGGTCGGCGCGGCCCGGCCGCCCGGCGCCAGGCGCACCCCGACGACGCGATCGAGACCGATGCGACGGTCACGGCCGTCGAAACGCAGGACGAGCGACGCTTCGTGCAGACCGATGAGCTCGGCCGCGAGGCGCTTGAGCGATCCCTTCTTGTCCAGCACGAACGCAAAATCCGGATCCTCGTCCGACGTCGCGAACGTGCGCGCTTCGTGGATCTGCTCGTCCGTGCCGAACCAGATTTCCCCGAGGTGTGCCCGCGGGACGTCCAGGAGCACGTCGCTGGGCTCGGTGGCCGCCGGCTCCAGCCGGATGCGGTCGTACGTCCAGTTCTCGAGGCGCGCCAGAAGCACGTCGCCATCGGTCATCGCGGCCCGGCAGAAGATCGGACCGCCCGGCGCGGCGACGCCCAGCTTGAGGCGCTGCGGGCTCGCTTTCGCGATCACGACGTGATCGACGTCCGCGAGCGGCAGCTTGCGCAGCTCGTCGTCGACGGCCACGGTCATCAGCCCCGCTTCGAAGGATTGAACGGGTCCTTCGAGCACGCCGTCGATCGTTTCGACCCGCGCCGCGAACGCGGGCGCGCCCATCGCGCCGAGAATCAGGAGCAGGGGAATGACTCGGGCGCAACCCCCTTTGATTTGCGATTGGCGGATCAGCGGTTCGATTCCCCTTCGCCGATCTCGCCCTCGACCTCGCCCGCGTCTTCGGTCTCGTCCTCGGACTCGTCCACCGACTCTCGCACGCGCTGGCGCGCCAGGCGGCGGTAGTAGTCCTGGAGGATCGATTCGTAGGCGGCGGGGAAGCCCTCGTTCATCGACTGGATGATCGCCTCGCGCTGCTTCGGGTCGAGGGAGATGAGCTGGTGCTTGCCTCGCGACGGTGCCCGAAGGTCACCGACTCCGCCCGGCCCGCCGATGATCCGCGAGTCGTCGAGCGGCTGCGACGGCGAAGGCGAAGAAGCGCTGCCGCCGCCCTGGCACTTCGAGCAACTCGACGAGGACTGCTCGAGCATCTCGATGAGCTGGTCAAGCTGGCGGATCACGTCCTGCTGCCTGTCCTGCACCGGCTTGTCGGTCTTCTTGCCGGCAAGGTCGGCGGCGATGCCGCCCATCGCGTCGGCGAGCGCACCGAGCGGATTCTTTTCCACTTTCTTCGCCGGCGGCTTGATCACATCCAGAATTGGATCGGCCTTCTCGTCCGTGTCGACCGGTGTCGCGTCCGGCTTCGGTGATTCGGGGTGCACGTGCTCGTGCGCCGCATCGGCGGCGGCCTCCGGTGTATCCGGCGCGATCGGTGACGCCGTCAGGGTGCAGGCGATCGCGAGCAGCGCGGCGGGGCCGGATATCGTGAGCAGCGGCTTCATGTCATTCGTCTCGCAGGTTCGGTTCGGTCGCGCAGCGGGCGCAGCTCTGCCGGCCCAGGCGCTCGACCGCGTCCTGGATCTCGACCTGGCGCTGCTCGAGGTCGCTGATCGACCGGTATATGCGGGTGCCCGGCTCCACCGCCCGGCCTTCGCGCCGATCGTCGACGTTGACCGTGTCGCGACGCACGTTCGCCTGGAGCATGCGAACCATCTTGAGCTCCGCCGTCAGCTTGTTGCGATCGCCGCAGCTCTTGCATCCGCCCTTCGACGGCTTGCCCTCGCGCGGCTCGCTCGCCAGGCTCGGCTGCTCGTTCATCCATTCGATCAGCGCGGCAAGCTCCTTCTCGATGCGCTGCTCGCGGTAGACGATCGCCTCGCTCACGGTCCCCTGCGCGAGGTCGTCGCCGACGACGTTCATCTGGCGCTCGATGGCGCGCAGCGCGACCGGCAGGGCGATGCCGAACTCGGTCTCCACGATCAGCTCGATCGTCCGGTCGGCCACGGAGGCCAGCGCGCGCTGCCGCGTGGCCAGTCGCGCCGCGGCGGCGCCGGTCGTGGCCGGATCGGCCTTCACCGCGGGCACCAGCCGCTCGGTCGCTTCGCGGATCTTCTCTTCGCCTTCCAGCATCTCCTTCAGCGCCTCGTTGACCTTGGCGCGAACCTGGCTGCGCAGCTGCTCGATCAGCTTCTGCCGTTCCTCTTCCAGCGCTTCGCGGGCGCGCTCGAGCCGCTCGATCGCGTCCTCCTGCTCGCCGGCGGCGCCGGACGGCTTGCCCTGGCCCAGGCTGGACTGCGCCTTGCCCATCGATCCGGAGGCGGCGCCCAGCTCGCCCGGGGCCGGTGAACCGGGCTCGGTGGCGCGACGGACCTTGTTGCGCAGGTCGTCGGTCGCGGAGCGGTTGCGCTGCTGGTCTTCCTGGAGCTGGTCGAACGGCGGTGCGTCGTCCCGCGGCCCGTCGCGATCCAGGTCCTTGACGAGTCCGTGCTGGCGCTCCTGCTCGCGGGTGATCTTCTCGAGGGTCTTCAGCGCCTCGTCGAGCCGGCGCAGGCGATCGAGCTTGAGCAGCAGGTCGAGGTCCGTCGACAGCAGCAGTTCGCGAAGCTCCTCGAGCTTGCGCAGTACGTCCTTCTCCGCGCGCACCGCGCCGTCGATCTGCTGCGCGTTCAGCAGCTTCCGGATCTCCGCCATCTGCTCGACGATGAGCTCCTGCCGCGCCCGCTCGAGGCCGAGCATCAGTCGCGCCGCGTGATCGGGCTCGGCGTCGCGAATCACCTCGGCCAGGCGATACAGACGCCCCTCCAGCTCGCGCATGTGGGCCGCGGCGCGGCGCTGGTCGAACTCGATCTGGTCGTGCTCGCCGACGGGCGGCGGCACCGCGGCGAACGTGGCCGCCGACCAGCACGCCACCGCGACGGCGACGAGGCACGAAATCCGGCGATGCGAAATGGATTGCAACATGATCATGCCCTGCACTTCATGCTAGATCGGCCGAATCCCAAGTCAATCGGAATGGAACCTCCACCAAGCCCCCCCTCGGAAAGGGAGGGCGTTCTGGGCGATCCAGGGTCATTTTTCGTGGCTTCGACCCGGGGGCACCCTCATTCGTCGAAGATGTCGTCGATCAGCCGGTTCTTCAGCCGTTCCGAGCGATCGCGCACGTTCGACTGCAGATCGATCACCTCGTTGAGCTGGTTCAGCACGTCCACGAAGCTGTCCCACTGGTTCATCCGCTTGAGCACCTCGGCGATCGTGACGAGCACCTGCTCCTGTGTCTCGACGGCCCGGTCCACCTCGGCGGTATCGAACTGCGTCGCCAGGTGCGTCAGCTGATCGAGCTGGCGCGGCATCAGCCCGTCGTGCAGCGCCTGGAGCGGATCGATCACGCCGGTCTGCAGCAGCTCGTGCGTCTGCGCGCTGCCGAGCCGGTTCCATCGCATCTCCGCCGCGGAGGCGTCGATGCTGCGGGCGATGCGGAGCAGCGCGCGCTGCATCAGTCGCTGCTTCGCGGGAAGGGCGCGAGCCGCGGCGGGGGTCACGGTGAACAGCGCGTCGCGCAGGGCACTGGCCTTCGTCTCCACGTCGCGCAGCTTGGCCCGGTCGAGCTGAATGCGCAGAAGAATTTCCCGGAACAGCTCCTGCTCGTCGATGATCCGGAAGGCGCGCGTCTGCGATCGCCCGGTCTGGGCGCCCTGGAAGCAGGCGTCCCGGGCGATGCCGGTGACCTGAAGCAGGCTCGCGACGGGCAGCTTGAGCGTCGCGACGTCGAGGACATGGTCGATTTCACCGCCGGGCTGCACCGGATCCCACGGTCCGCCGAGCGCGACGCGGCGCTCGGTCGTCGCGGGGGCCGCGGCCGGCTCGGCGCGTTCGTCGTCGGTTCCGGTCGACGGTACGGCGGCGCGCTCGGTGCGAATCATGAGCTGCATGTCCCGCACGCCGTAGTCGTCGTGCGCGCTGACGGTGAGGGGAATCTCCGCGCGGCGCGTGATGTGCTCGCGCACGCCACGGACGCGCATCGTGACCCGCGGCGGGCGGTCGCGCGTGAGGCCGATCGCGACGGACGTCGGGCGCGACGCGAACCCGCTCTTGCCGCCGACCAGCGTGAACGTCAGCTGGGTTGCGGCATCATGGGTCCACTGCAGGACGTGTCGGCGATCGTCGACGCGGCGCAGCGGCGGGGACGGTTCCAGCGACGTCGCGAGCTGGACCGAGGAGACCGGCTGGTCCGCGGTGACGGTGAGCGTCAGATCGGTTCGGGGGAGGAACGACAGGTCGACGCCGCTGTCGACGAGTCGGATCGCCGGCGCGTCGTCGGTCGGATGTCGGCTCGACAGCTCCAGGCGCTCGATGCGGGGTCGATCGACCGGCTCGATGCGGAACGGTCCGATGCGGTCGTCGCCGCCGCGGACGTGGAACGTCACCGGCGCCTGGATGTACGTGAACTCGTGCCGGAAGTCGTTCGGGCCGAACCTCTTCATCGCGGTCGCTTCCGGGTGGTCGCCGTCGCGGCTGCGGTGGCGGATCGTGACCGTGTTCGGGACGACCGAACCATCCAGCGCCGCGACGCGGAGCATGATCGATTCGCCTCGCGGCACGACGAGGCGGTCGTTCTCGAACCCATCGACGTAGAGATAGGTCTGCTGCGGCCACGCGCGCGCGGAGCCCAGCAGCCACCGCTCGAACCACAGCCGGGCCGTGCCGGGCTGGGTCAGCGCGCCCAGCAGCGGGATCGCCGCGATGAGCACGGCGCCGCCGAGGCACAGTCCGCCGCGGCGCCGGTCGATGCGCTGCGCCAGGTCGATGTCCTCGAGACGCCGCCAGCTCTGCCGCACCGCCGTCGCGATCAGCGCCCGCGAACCGGTGTCGGCGGGGTCACGTGATTCGCTGAGCTGCAGCACCGACGCCACGGCGGGCGCGACCGTCCGGGCGGCGGGGCCCGCACGCTGCTTCGCGACGCGGTCGAGCGCCGCCGCGAGATCGATCGGCTCGATCCGGTGCAGCGCCGGCGCGACGACGAGGCGCCATCCCTGGAAGATCAGGGCGGCCACCGCGGCGAGCGCGAGCACGATGCGCACGGCGGTGCCGAGATGCAGCCACCAGTCGAGCCACAGGCTCAGGGCGGCGACGATCACGACCAGCACGATCCATCGCAGCAGCCCTTCGGCCGCCATCATCCAGCGCACGCGCCGCGCCAGTGCGCCGAGGCGCCCGCTCACTTGCTCGCGCATCTCCTGAATGCCGCCGACGTCACTCATGAAAGGAAGCTGCCAATCGAATCAGGGGTCAGAATTCAGAAACTCCCAACGCGGGCTTCGCCCGCAAGTCGGAAGGTCGAAAGTCGAAGGTCGAAGGAACCGGACTCCGGCCGGCGCGGTGGGGCAATCGACAGTTCCGCTTTCGACCTTCGACCTTCGA
>NYZC01000328.1 GCA_002686995.1 Phycisphaeraceae bacterium
CGCCGCACGCCGGCGCCGGCCGAGACCCGGGCCGACGGCGAGCACGGCGCGCCCGTCCGGGTCGGCGCGGTTCAGGATCGCGCTAACGGCCACCGGACGCGGCGGCAGGACCAGGCCCGTGGCGCCGGGCTCGATCGTCAGGGCGTGCGGGACCACTTTGCCGGACGACGCGATCTTCACGAGTCCGGCGCCCGCGCGCAGGGCCGCGGACGCGGCGAGGGACGGCGCTCCGATCATCGTTCGGCAGCCGCCGATGACGATCACGGTGCCGAACGTGCCCTTGTGGGCATCGTCCGGGCGCGGCGGCGGTGCGGGAATGTGTGTCGTCGGATTCACCGTGGCGTTTGGACCCTGATCGAAAGCTGGCCGAACAGCGGAATCACCTCGAGCATGCCCTCGACGGTGTCATCGTCGCTCCAGGCGCTGGTCGACATCGTGATGTGCGTCGCGTCGAACTCGGTCGGGTTCAACGCCGCGTCGAAGTCCATCCAGCGGCCGTCGATCCACGCCTGCGTCCACATGTGGTAGCCGAAGACGTGGGATTGACCGAGGAAGGACTCGGTGTAGACCAGTCCCGAGACCGTACGACTGGGGATGCGCGTCACGCGAAGCATGGCTGCCAGCAGGACGCCGAACTCGGTGCAGTCGCCCTGCGCCGTCTCGGCGACCTCGCTGGCGGAGGCGAAGCCCACCGAGAGATCGCGCTGCTTCATGAAGCCGTGAGCGAACCGGCACAGCGCGCGGGCGCGAACGCGGTCCGGCGCGTCGTCGGGCGTGTCTCCCAGCGCCTTGCGCGCCAGCGCGATGACTGCCGGATGGTCGCTGTTGATCATGGTCGAAGGCCGCAGGCATGCTGGTCGAGGCGGCGCGCCGGATGCGAGGTCGCGATCGAGATCGACGGTGATGCGCACCGAGCGGCTGGACGCCCCGTCACGATGCACGCGCTGATAACCGGCGTCGGGCAGACGCGCCAGTGCCCCGCGCGCTTCTGCCGTGTCGTTCGTGACGGACACCATGTAGGTCGCCGAACGAACCTTCCTGGGGGCGGCGATGAGACGGTCGGGCACGAGAAGCGTCCGGGCCACCAACTCCGGAGGCTCGATGCTCCGTTTCGCGAGCTTTTCGTCCGCGGCGACGAACGAGACTTCGATCAGGCCCCCGAGGCTCATGGTCGTCTTGAGCATGTTCCACTCGTCGTCGATCCATGTCGTCATCGGGACCGTCGACGCGATCGACGTCACCACCTTCCACCGCTGGGCGGTCACCGTCCTGCCGAAGAGCTCGATCGGTTCCGTGCTGACGTATTCGTGGTTCGACATGACGGGCTTGCGTCCGACCAGCGCCGTGATGGTACGAAAGCGGATGGTCTTCGCGCCGCGCGCCAACTGGGACCTGGCGTAGCGCTCGGCGGCGGCGGGCGGCAGCCATTCGCGGTCCGTGATCGGAAACTGCTCGGTCCGGGTGTGGTCGCGCTGGCGCGTCGTGAAGATGATGACGTCGTCGGCGAAATGCATCGTCCGGCTGATCTTCTGACCGGCGAAGTTCTGGACGGATCGTGACATCAGCGGCACGCCGTCCGCGGTCTCCAGGAACGTCTCCTCGATCTCGATGTCGATCGTCAGCGCGCCGCGCCGTACGGACATCTTCTGCACGTTCGTCGTTTCGAGCTTGCTGCCGCGACGGACGAGTCGACTGCGCATCCAGCCGACCGGTTTTCCGTCGACGAGCGCGGCGTACCAGCGATCGACCTCGGTGGTTTCGTCGCTCGGCGCGACCGCGGCCGTCCCATCGAACGTCGGCAACGCGAGGAGCAGCAGGGCGGTGAAGAGACGTGGCATGGCTATCCCATCGGTTTGAACGCCGGCGGCCCGGTCGAATTCGGACCGGATCGATCCGTCCGGGCCGCGCGGTCCCATAATGCCAGGGCCGACCGTTCGGCCTGCGCCTGAAGGCTAGGCGTCGCTGATCCGCTGCGCCAGCTCGTCGATCTGCCCTTTCGGGTAGAGGCCGAAGAACCAGTCGCGCTTCTGCGCCACCTTTCGGTTCGCGAGCCCGATCTCCGCATCCTCGAGGCGCATGCGGGCTTCGGTCAGCACTTCGGGATGGCCGGCGGCGAGACCGCTGTTGATCTCGTGTAGCTCCTCGAACGCCCGGGCGCGCCGCACGCGGTCCCGGTCGTCGTCCATGTGCTCGATGAGCGACCGCTTTCTGCGGGATGGTGCGTCGTCAAGATCGAGAGCACGGTCGATGTTGTGCGGGAGGTGATGCATCCACCACCGGGCGCGTCGCCATGTGTTCGCACCGGAAACCGGAACGTCGAAAGCGCGGTGCACATCCGCACTGACGATCGTGCGCGGCGCCAGCGCGCCGCCCTCCCAGCTCTGCCACCATTGCTCAGTCACGCGGTCGTACAGTGCGCCGCCGGTGCCATGAACGAAGAGATTGCACCCGAAGTGCCGCATCAGCGCCGACTGGAGCACGGCCCTCGGGGCGAGCGCGCGGCGACCTTCGTCGTCGATAGGGCTGCCGTCCTCGGCCCGGAGGGTTGCGGCGGCTCCGTTCTGCTCTGCGAAGACGCGCTGACGAGGACGTTTCCATTCGAGCCGCCATAGCGGCAGCTCGACGCGGTGCGCGCCGATTGCGAGCGGCGCGACGCCCGCGTCGGCCAACCTTCCGATCGCGTTGTTGTAGGCGGTGACGCAGCGCCCCGGGTCGTCGAGCATCCGATCCACGGTCGACTGGAACGCGTCCGATCGCGCGAGGTCACACGAGTGAATGATGGCCGGCGCGCCGGCCCACGCACCGGTGAGTCGGGACAGGACGGTCGAGATCTGCTCGGCGAACGTGTGCGGCGCATCGATTTCCGCGAACGCCCGGGCGAGCGGCTCGAGATTCGACGACCAGGGTGACGGCAGGGCGCGAATCCGCTCGACGATGCCGGAGGCCGGTACCGGGGGCTGGCAGCCGGTCGGCACGTTCGGAAGGTGCTCCGCGAGCACGATCGTCTCGATTTCGATGCGCCGCTCGCGCACGAACGGCAACTCGAGGCTCAGCGCGTCGATTGGATCGTGGTCGACGACGAGGTTCACCGCCGCGGCGCGATGCACGCGGCTTCCCGCTGCGACGGCGATGCTCTTGGCGAGGATGCCCGGATGCCAGAGCCAGGGCTGATGCCCGGTGGCGATGATCGTTTCGGTGGATTTGAGATCTCCGCCTCGGACGAGGTCGGACAGGTCACGCCGGTCGGCGTCGGCGGCGCCCCCCAAGGGCCAGTTGGCGATGGGGTCACAGGTGACGTGCATCGGAGGTCAGCGATCGCGTGGCGCGACGACGGCGCCGGCCGCTTCGGCGCCGGCCGCCTCTTCCGCGACGCACCGGACGCACTGGTGACCGAATCGGTCGGCGTAGCGTTCGATTTCACGCTCGAGCACGTCCACGTAGTGCCGGTAGCGCAGGGCGCTGTCGTCCAGCGGTCCACCGAAGCTTCGGTTGGCGTCGTTGTAGATCAGTCGGATGGGGATCTCGGTGACCGAGAGCCCGTGCACGACGGTCTGCACCCAGAACTGAAGCGGAAACGCGTAACCGGTCTCGTCGAGGGTCAGTGCACGCAGCGCGCCGACGCGGTACGCCTTGAAGCCGCAGAACGCGTCGGTGATCTCGAGGTCGAGGCAGCGATTGATCACATCGGTGATCTGCCCATTGATGCGCCGCCGATCGGCGGGGGGCGGATCGCCGCACTTCGCGCGGTCGAGGTAGCGGCTGCCGCTGATCACGTCGACCGCGGACGATCCGCTCTGCTCGATGGCTGCATGGAAGTCAGGCAGGCTCGCGGGCTCATGCTGCTCGTCGCAGTCCATGGTGATCAGCCAGTCGAACCGGTAGCACTGGGCCCAGCGAAAGGCGTCGATCAGCGACTGGCCGTAGCCGCGGTTGGCGGCGTGCCGGATGACCTCCACGGCCTGGCGGGCGAGAAGCAGGGGCGTGTCGTCCGTCGAACCGTCGTCGATGACCAGCACGTTGTCCGCGAATTGGCGGACCTGCTCCAGCACGCGGGTGACGTATCGCTGTTCGTTGTAGACCGGAATGGCTACGAGGGTACGCATGATTCAAGTTTCGAGGGGTGAACAACGGGTGTCAAGCGGAAGTCGGAAAAAGCGGAAAAGTCTGGGAGTCGGAAGGCGTCGGCAATAGGCGTCGGCGATACCTGGCGACAGCGTCACGGCCACATCGAACCTACGTCCCGATGGCGGGCGATGTTCACGGCGCGTCGTGATCGAGCAGGCCGGACAGCTCGATGAACTGCGCGACCGAGAGCTGCTCGGGTCGTGCGGTCGGGTCGAACGAATCCGGGAGGCCCACTTCGCGTCCGAGAATCGAGCGCAGCTGCTTGCGGCGCTGCGCGAAGAGCCTGCGTGCCGTATCGGAAAGTGCCGTGGCGTCGTCCGTCAGGGGCGGGTCGCGGCGGGCGAGGTGAAGCGTCGTCGAGCCCACCTTCGGGGCCGGCCAGAAACAGGTCGGTGCCAGCTCGCTGATCCGTCGCGGGACGCACATCGCCCGCGTCACGACGCTCAGCGCGCCGTAGCTGTCGTTGCCTTCGGTCGCCATCAGCCGGTCGGCGACCTCGCGCTGGATCGTGATTACCGCGGCCGTCATGCCCGGGTGGTCGATCAGCAGGTTCATCAGGAGCGGCGACGCCACGTTGTAAGGCAGGTTCGCGACGAGCTTGAACGGCTCGCCACCGAGCGCGTCGATGACCTGCGGGTCGATGCGGTGCTTGCTCGAAAGGACGTCGGTAAACAGCACGCGCGCCATGCTCCCGTACGGCCGTTCGACCGTGCGCTCCAGGATCGGCGCGAGATCGTGGTCGATCTCGACGGCGACGAGACGGGCGCCGCGATCGAGGAGTCGCTCGCTGAGCGCGCCGGTGCCGGGCCCGATCTCGAGGATCAGCTCGTTCGCCTTGATCTGCGCCGCGTCGACGAGGTCGTTCATCTTGTGCGCGTCGTGCAGGAAGTTCTGACCGTGGCGCCGCTTCGGGCGCAGGTCGTGGTCGTGCAGAAGCTGCCTGATGGCGTTGAGGGTCTGCGGCATGGGGGAAGGAGGGGAGAGATTAAGATATTAGTCATTAAGCCAATCGTTATTTTTCAATTCGGACTCGGGGCGGAAGCAGAATCCGAATTGACAAATAACGATTGGCATAATGACTAATAGCTTAATTCTCACCGCCCGACCGTCGAGCCGGGTTATCAGCTACGATACGCTCGCTTCCCCCATGAACCTCATCCGCAAGCTTTCACCCCTGCTTGTCAACCAGATCGCCGCGGGCGAGGTCATCGAGCGTCCCGCCAGCGTCGTCAAGGAGCTCGTCGAGAACAGTCTCGACGCCGGCGCGACGCGCGTCGACATCTTCGTCGAGGATGCGGGCCGGCGCCTGATCCGAATCAGCGACGACGGCCGCGGCATCGCGCGCGAGCAGCTTCCGCTCGCCCTCGCGCCGCATGCGACGAGCAAGATCAGCGATCCGGAGGATCTCGAGGCGATCGGCACGCTCGGGTTCCGCGGCGAGGCACTGGCGTCGATCGCGAGCGTGAGCCGCCTGCGGCTGACCAGCCGCGCCACCGTCGACGGGGCGGTGCAGGACACGGGATGGGTGATCGAGGCGTCGGGCGACGAGGTGTCGGCGCACGCGCCCGCGGCGTGCGCGCCCGGCACGACCATCGAGGTGCGGGACCTGTTCTTCAACACGCCGGTGCGGCGCAAGTTCACGCGCACGGCCGCCACCGAGTTCGGTCACATCGCCGACACGGTCCTTCGGACCGCGATGGGGCGATGCGACGTGGCATTCCGACTGCAGCATGAGCAACGCGTCCATCTCGACGTGCCGGCCGGACAGGATCGTCGGCTGCGATCGGTGGCCCTGCTCGGGGCGGATCTCGACGAGGCACTGCTCGAGACGGATTCGGAGTCGCCCGGCCGGCCGCCGCTGAGCCTCTGGGCGCTCGCCGCGGTGCCGTCCGTCGCGCGAAGCACCAGCAAGTTTCAGTACGTGTTCCTGAACGGTCGGCCGATCCGCGACCGGCACGTGTCTCATGCCGTCAAGGAGGCCTACCGGGGACTGATGCCGCACGACCGGCACCCGATGGCGGTGGTGATGCTCGAGATTCCGCCGGAGGCGGTCGACGTCAACGTGCATCCGACCAAGAGCGAGGTGCGCTTCGCCGAGCCGAACCGCGTGCACGGCATGGTGCTGACGGGTCTGCGGCGACGGCTGCTCGCCGGAGACCTGACGCCCGAGATCAGCGTGCCCGGCGAGCCGGCGACCGACGACGACGCACGCGGCACGTTCGACCCCGGGACCTCCGGTGCGCCGAGCGGCGCCGGTCACCGATCCCCGTCGCCTTCGGGTACGGGGCAGGGCGGTGATCGCGGGTTCGCGGACTATCTGAACACGATGCCTCCGGCGCAGAAGGGATTCGATTTTCCGTCGGTTGCAGCGGCCGTCGGGCGCGATCGGGACGAACCGGTCCGGCCCGAAGCGCAGACCGGCGACGCCGGGCGCGCCGAGACGTTGCGGCCGCGCATGCTCCAGGTGCACCACAGCTACCTGGTGACCGAGGACGAGCAGGGGCTGCTCATCGTCGATCAGCACGCGCTGCACGAGCGCGTCATGTTCGAGCAGTTGCGTGACCGCGTACAGGGTCACGACCTCGAGAGCCAGCGCCTGCTCATGCCCGCGACGCTGTCGGCGTCGCCGGCGCGGATCGCCCGCCTCGAGCAGATGCAGCCGCTGCTCCGCCGCATCGGCATCGACGCCCAGCAGATGGGCCCGGACACGATCGCCATCCACGGGTTCGCGTCGTTCCTGTTCGACCGCGGGGTCGAGCCGGAGCCGTTCGTCGAGGAGCTTCTCGACCGCGCCGAGCAGGACGACCTGTGCTCCGAGGCGGCGACGACGCCGGGGGCGAGCGACGAGGCGGCGCTGCACCGCCTGCTCGACATGATGGCCTGCAAGGCGGCGGTGAAGGCCGGGGACCAGCTCGGCGAGCAGGAGCTGGTGCAGCTGATGGCCCAGCGGGAGCAGGTCGAGCGGGCAAGCAACTGCCCCCATGGCCGGCCGACCAGCATCCGGCTGACGCTGAGGGAGCTGGAGAAGCAGTTCAAACGGACCTGATGACGCGGCTCGGGGCCCGCATTCTGCATCCGGGACGGTCCAATCCTGCTCGGCACGGATTTCGCGGAGTTTTTCAATGGGGTACGCGCTGCCGAGCCGGGCCGGCCCGGCGTGCGTTCAGGCGCGAGCCGACTCCGGGCCGAGTACGGCCCGGCTCGGCAAGCGTCCGGAGATACGGACCAACGCAATACCGGCGGCTGACCCCGGTCCCGGCCCCGATTTCTGCTCCGCAGCCCGAGTGCCGAACAGGATCGGGACGGTCTGCCGAACCGGAATCTTGACATTCGAAGACGTTCTGTTAAGCTTCGGGGCTCGCTGTGAATCGGCCCGAGAGGCGATTGCGACCGCGATCGGGGGTGAATGCCGGTCGAATGTCCAAGTTCGGCCGCTCGACGTCCGATTAAGGGTGTGGGTGATCCGGCCTCGAAGCGCAGGCTTCCCGCGGCGCCGGTCATCGTCCTAGAAAAGTGCGTGCAACGGCCCTGGACCGTGTGCTTCGGAAGACCTGGAAGCAGGCCGTTCCGTGCATGCTGATTGACGTGGCCCGTTGTGAATCGGTGAGGATTAAGTTAATAAGAATCGTGTCGTGGGCCGGCCTCGTCGCGATCAGCAGTTGATGATGGAAGGCTTACGATGACGACGACCCTGGCCGCCGAGCCGCAAAAGATGACCCGACTTGAGAAATCGAGAAACTTCGGGGTCTGTGCCCACATCGATGCCGGCAAGACGACCGTCACCGAGCGCATCCTCTATTACACGGGCAAATCCTACAAGATGGGCGAGGTGCACGACGGCACCGCCGTCATGGACTTTCTCGAGGAGGAGCAGCAGCGCGGCATCACGATTCAGTCGGCCGCGACGACCTGTCTCTGGGAGCGGTTCGGCGTCGACTACCGGCTGAACCTGATCGACACGCCCGGCCACGTCGACTTCACGATCGAGGTCGAGCGCAGCCTGCGCGTGCTGGACGGCGCCGTCGCGGTGTTCGACGGCAAGGAAGGCGTCGAGGCACAGTCCGAGACGGTGTGGCGGCAGGCCGATCGTTACGACGTGCCCCGGCTCTGCTTCATCAACAAGATGGACAAGCTCGGGGCCGACTTCGAATACAGCTTCAAGTCGCTTCACGAGCGGCTCGGCGCCAACGCCGTGGCCGTGCAGATTCCGATCGGGCACGGCAACGACTTCGAGGGGATCATCGATCTCGTCGGCATGAAGGCGTACTACTTCGTCGCGGCCGAACTGGGCGCGACGATCGAGCAGCGCGAGGTGCCCGAGACCTTGCGCGACAAGGCGATGCAGTGGCGGCACGACCTGGTCGAGAAGGCCGCGGAGCTCGACGAAGCCCTGACCGACAAGTTCCTGCTCGACGAGGAGATCTCGCCCGAGGAGATCCGCGCGGCCCTGCGCCAGGGCACGATCGATCGTCGGGTGTTCCCGGTGTTCTGCGGCTCGGCGCTGAAGAACATCGGCGTCCAGCGCCTGGTCGACGGCATCATCGACTACCTGCCCAACCCCTCCGAGGTGGCGGAGATCCAGGGCACCGACCCGAAGCACGCCGACAAAGTCGTGACCCGGCCGCATGACACCGACGCGCCCTTCGCGGCGCTGGTGTTCAAGGTCGTGTCGGACCAGCACGGCGACCTGACCTACGCGCGGGTCTACTCCGGCGAGATCAAGTCCGGCAGCCGCGTGCTCAACGCCAACCAGGGCAAGCGCGAGAACATCAGCCGCATCTTCGAGATGCACGCGAAGCAGCGGATCGCGCGCGAGGACACGAAGGCCGGCGAGATCGTCGCGCTCGTGGGCCTCAAGAACTCGGTCACCGGCGACACGCTCTGCGACCCGAACCAGCCGATCATCCTCGAGCGCATGACGTTCCCCGACCCGGTGATCTCCATGAGCATCGAGCCGGCGACCAACGCCGACAAGGAGAAGCTCGGCGACGCGCTGGCGACGATCCGTCGCGAGGATCCGTCGTTCCGGAGTCACTTCAACGAGGAGACCGGCCAGACGATCATCGCCGGCATGGGCGAACTGCACCTCGAGATCATCCGCAACAAGCTGACGCGCGACATGAAGATCGGCGTCAACGTCGGCACGCCGCGCGTGGCCTACAAGGAGACCATCGCCGCGATGGCCGAGGCCCGGGGCCTGCACCGCAAGCAGACGGGCGGCCGCGGCCAGTTCGGCGACGTCACGCTGACGATCGAGCCGTTCACGGCCGAGAAGGCGGCGGAGGCGGAGCTGAAGTACGACGGCGAGTTCGCGTTCGAGAGCAAGATCGTCGGCGGCTCGATTCCCAGGGAGTTCCTGCCGAGCGTCGAGCTGGGCTGCCGCGAGGCTTCGCGCAGCGGAGTGCTCGCCGGGTTCCCGATGGTCGGCATCAAGATCACTGCGATCGACGGCTCGCACCACGAGGTCGACTCGTCCGGCATCGCGTTCGAGCAGGCCGCGATTCTCGCGTTCCGCGAGGCGTGCCAGAAGGCGGGCCCTCAGCTTCTCGAGCCCATCATGAAGGTCATCGTGACGGTGCCGGACGAATTCCTCGGCAACGTGACGTCCGACCTCAATCGGCGCCGCGCGGTGATCGCCGAGACCGAGCAGCGCGGCAACACCCGCGCGGTCACCGCGGAGGCTCCGCTGTCGGAGATGTTCGGCTACGCCACCGCGATCCGCGGCATGAGCCAGGGCCGCGCGAGCTACTCGATGGAGCCGATGACGTACCGTCCGGTGCCGGACAACGTCGCGAAGAAGATCATCGAGGGGTAAACGGACAAGTTGCCGGGTTCACGGGATCGCGGCGGATGCGCCGCCCTTGACACTTCTCACCTCACCCGCAGCGCCCGCAGCGCCCGCAGCGGCAGCAGCCCGTCCGCGAGGCGCCAGCGCAGCGCATCAAGCACGTTGCTCGCCACGGGGTCGTCGATGAGGTTGACGTACTCGTCGGCGTCCTGCACGACGTCGTAGAGGCCGACCGGACGGCGCTGGTGCGTGTCGAAGACGACCTTGTAGTTGTCGCTGTGGAACATCAGGCGGTGGCCGAACTCGCTGATCGCGGCGGCGGAGGTGCCGACGTGGAACTCCGAGCCGTTAGGATCGACGACCAGCGGCAGCAGCGACCGGCCCGCGACGGCCTTGGGCAGGTCGCAGCCGCCGAGGACGCCGACGGTGGCCGCGACGTCGACCGTGCTGATGCCGAAGGTGGCGGGGATCGCCGGGCTCGGCTTCACCGGTTTGGGCGGCGTGATCACGACCGGCGCCTCGATCGCGCCGGCGAGAAACGAGCGCTGGCCGACGAGTCCGTGCTCGCCGAGAAGCTGTCCGCGGCTGCTGGTCACGATCGACCAGGTTCGGTCATGGTCCTCGCGGCCGGCCACCTGGTGCAGCAGCCGCCCGATCGCGTAGTCGATGAGGCTGACGCGGCCGAGGTAGTTGGCGCGCAGGCGGCTGATCATCGTGGCGTTCAGTCGCTGGAGCATGACCCGCGGGTAGTCCAGCTCGGCCAGGATGTCGACCTGTGTGAGATCGGCCGGCACGAAGGCGCTTTCGAGCGAGGCGGGATCGGCGACCTGGTCGAACGGAATCGGCGGCGGCAGGTCGTTGCCGGGACCGCTGAAGACGACGAGCAGCGCCCAGGGCTTGTCCAGCGGCATCTTCTTCATCCGCGCCGTCGCCTCGTTGGCGATGAAGCCGTCGATGTCGTCGTCGGCCTCGAGGCTCAGGTGGTCCGGCTCGAACGGCCCGTGGCGCAAGCGCTGCCGTCGCTGCAGCTTCACCGCCTTGAGGTGCCCTCGTCGATCCATGCGGGCCAGATAGGTGCACCGGTCCGAGTCCAGCTTGCCGACGTTCTCGACGAACACCTGGTCTTCGAGATGCGGCGCCAGCGCGCCGACGCATCCCACGGCGGTGACGTGATAGCCCTGGGCGATCAGCCAGCGCGGCCAGCCGGTGGCGACCACGTGCTCGCCCGGATCCAGGCACCCGTGCTGCCGCGCGTGCAGGCACGTGAGCAGGCTGATGAGGCCGCCGTTGTCGGCGGGACAGGCGCTCGTCGCGATGAGCCGACGGCTGCGCTGGCAGATCTGGTCGAGATTGGGGGTGACCCGGGGCCACGCTTCGGCATCGCTCAGGGCATCGGAGCGCAGGCCCTGGGTCAGGATCACCAGAAGGTTGCGGCGCGGCATGACAAAAGGCTAACGGATTTTCGGTTCTTGATTTGCCCGGAGCACCGGCAGCGCCCATGGGCGTTGAAAACCAGGAATCCGCAATGACTCAGGCGCCCAGCTCCTCGTCCCTGGTCGGCTCGAAGCCGGTCGGCGCGCGCGGCGGGACCGGGTCGGCGTCCTTCCAGAACTGCACCTTGTCGAGCAGCCCGGGCGGACGGTCGTAGGGCTGCCAGATGTACGCCTGCCGATTGGCGAACAGCTCGCCGCCGTTCTCCTTGCTCCACGCGAGCCACGGACGGGCGTCCATGGGCAGCGTCTCACCGGTGAGCGTCTGCAGGGACTGCCATGCGTTGTAGGACACGCTGTAATCGGTATCGTTCAGCGCGCCCACGAGCGCGTCGAACACCGACGGCCGGGCGTACTGGCCCAGCGCCTTGACGGCGGCCACGCGCACGTCGGACACCTCGTCGTCGGTGGCCGCCTTGATCAGCGGTGAGATCGCCTTGGGATTGTGAATCTTCTGCAGGGCGCGGGCCGACGCCCATCGCACGTTCAGCGAACCGTGCTTGAGGCTCGAGATGATCAGCGGGACGTCGTCGACGTTCCCGTGACGGCCGAGCGCCGACAGGGCGACGGCGCGGACGCTGTCGTCGGGATCGGTGCGCGCCGCGAGTCGGTAGGTCTCGAGATAGACGTCCTCGCCGCCCCAGTCCGCCGACGACAGCAGGGCGACCGCGCGCCGACGCTTGTCGGCATCGGAGATGTCGAACGCGTCGCGGGCGAGCTGCGCCGGCGACGGCTGGTAGAACGGATCGAGCACTTCGCCCAGCGACCCCTTGATCGGGTTCTGCCCGCTCATCTGGCATGCGCCGAGGGACAGAACGGTCAGGGCCAGGGCCGGGCCGACGAGATGGTGCGGAAACTGACGTGTCGGCTCCCCGCCCCGGTTTCGAGAAGCTCGAAGGCAGTGGAAAACCGTCATGCTGCAGTTCCGATCAGGGGGATGCCGGTGTCCGCCGGCATGTTTCAGGCATTATCGGCCCAAAACCCGGCGATTGCACCAATAATCCGGGGCTTATTCGATGGCCTTCACCTGCTTGCTCTCGGGGACGAAGTACCGCCGCGTGAACCGTTCGCCGATGGCGTTCCATCCCTTGATGGATTTGAGCAGGATCGTGATCTTCTTGCTGTCGCAACCGATCCGCTCCGACAGCACCCCGGCGGAAAAGCGCTGCCCCTGGTTGGCGTTGAGCACGCCGACGAGGCTGTCGATGTACTTCTTCTTCTGGGCCGGGGACATTCGGCCATTGCGGACGGGGGCGGGGGCCGAGGCTTCCGCGGCGGCGGCGACGGCGCTGCCGTTCAGATCGATGCCGGCGCCGGCAAGCGCGTCCGCGATGGCCGATTTGCGGCGCCCTTCCGTCTCCTCCAGCGCCGTGGCCGTCGTGCTCAGCTCCGCTTCGAGCAACTCGCGCTGCTCCTTGAGCCCGGTCAGCTTTGCCCGAAGGCGCTCATACTCGGTATCGATCTTCTCGAGCGCCGAGTCGATGGCCTGTCCGAGGGTCTTTTCTTTTCCCACTTTGATACTCCCTTTGATGTCCGCCGGCGGGAACGACGATCACGATCGCCGGATCGCCGGCAACTGCCTGTTCTTATCCTGCTGCAGTGCTCGCCCGTCCTGAAAACGACTGACGGCGGCCGTCGTCGACGACGGCCTCGCGGCAATGTGGTGAAGCACCCATCGCCTCCTGTTCCGTCTCGAAATCGATTCGGCTTTTGTCTCCCGGATTCACCTTGTTTATAGGAGGGCGGCGCGGCGTTGTCAAATGCCGATGCGCTTCAATGGGCGATACTGGACTTGAACCAGTGACCTCTCGCGTGTGAGGCGAGCGCTCTAGCCAACTGAGCTAATCGCCCGATCGAACGATGCGTACGATAGTAAGATGGCGCGTCGCGTCAATGTGGGAAGACCAGGCGGTCGAGGCCGGTCTGACTGTCCCGGATCATTCGGCCCGGTCGCGCGACATCGCTTTGCCGACGTCGGTGGAGGCAGGATCGGAATCCAGTTGCTTCGACGGCTCGTCGCTCGCGCTTCCCGCCGAGTCGATGTCGCTTTCGATGCCGGAGAGGCCCTTCTTGAACTCGACAATACCCTTGCCGAGGCTCTTGCCGACCTCGGGCAGGCGACGGCCGAAGATGAGAAGGGCCACCACGGCCACGATCACGATCTCCCAGGGGCCGATTCCGCCGGTGAAAAATGCAAGCGTATGGTTCATGCCGGCAGCCTATCTAGGTTTAGGGTCGCCGTTCCACTGGAATTAAAGCCCTCGGAGGCGGGCAGGTCAAGTCGGGCCGCCCGGGCCCGCGCCGGTGCGCTCGGGCCTGCAGGGAGGGTGGGGCTTCACACGCGGCCGAACACCAGGCAGACGTTGTGTCCGCCGAAGCCGAAGGAATTGCTGATCGCGACCTTCGGGTTGACCGTCCGCGACTCGTTCGGGACGTAGTCGAGATCGCACGCCTCGTCGCGGGTCCTGAGGTTGATCGTGGGCGGGCAGATGCCCGAGTCGAGCGACTTGACGGTGATGATCGCCTCGACTCCGCCCGACGCGCCGAGCAGGTGACCGGTCATGCTCTTGGTCGAGCTCATCGGGATGCGCGCCGCCTCGTCGCCGAAGAGGCGCTTGACCGCGCGCGTTTCCGCGAGGTCGCCCAGCGGCGTGCTCGTGCCGTGCGCGTTGATGTACTCGACGTCCGTCGTGCCGATGCCCGCGTCCCGCAGTGCCGCCTCCATGGCGAACGCGGCGCCGCGGCCCTGCTCGTCGGGCGCCGTGATGTGCGTGCCGTCCGCCGACTGGCCGTGACCCTTGACCTCGCCGAGGATCTTCGCCCCGCGCTGCTGCGCGTGGCCGTACTCCTCGAGCAGCAGAATGCCGGCGCCCTCGGAGAGGATGAAGCCGTCACGGTCCGCGTCGAAGGGGCGCGACGCGCCAGGCGGATCGTCGTTGCGCTTGGACAGCGCCTTGAGCGCGATGAAGCAGGCGAGCCCGAGCGGAGAGAGCGCCGCTTCCGAGCCGCCCGTCAGCATCAGGTCGGCCTGGTCGTGCCGTATGGCGTCCGCCGCTTCGCTGATCGCGTGACCGGCGCTGGCGCAGGCGGTCGCGATCGCGGAGTTCGGGCCCTTCAGGCCGTAGTGGATCGAGACGTTACCCGAGCCCGCGTTGCACATGAGCTTGGGCACCATGAACGGGCTGACGCGGCTGGGGCCCTTGTCGAGCAGCTTCTCGTGCCCGGCGGCGAACTCCTCGATGCCGCCGACGCCGGAGCCGATGATCGACCCGCAGCGCCACGGGTTCTCCTTGCTGAAGTCGATGCCGGATTCCTCGACCGCGTCGATCGCCGCGCTGAGCGCGAACTGCGCGAACCGGTCGAGGCGCTTGGCGTTGCGCCGTTCGAGGTTGCCCCCCTCCCAGTGCGTGACTTCGCCGCCGAACTTCGTGGCGTAGTCGCTCGTGTCGAAACGGGTGATCGGGCGAATACCGCTCTCACCGGCGACAAGCTTGTCCCAGACCTCGCCCACTTCCGTGCCGAGGCTGGTCACCCACCCCAGTCCGGTGATAACCACGCGACGCCTGCTCATGTCGATGATTCGAGGGCGCTGCTCACCCTTCGTTCTTTTCTTCCGAGAGATGTTGCTGGATAAAGTCGATGGCAGCGCCGATCGTCTGGATCTTTTCCGCTTCCTCGTCCGGAATCGAGGTTTCGAACTCGTCCTCGAACTCCATTGCCAGTTCGACCGTGTCGAGGCTGTCGGCGTTCAGATCGTTGACGAAATTGGTATCGCGATCCAGCTCGCTCTTGTCCACACCCATTTGCTCGGCGACAATCGAAATCACCTTTTCTTCAATGGCCGCTGCGTCCATTATGAGCGTCTCCTGCTATCCGGTCCGATCCGTGGACCGTTGGGGTATCGTTGTCGGAAGATTTGTAGACGATCGTACGTTTTGCGTCAAACCATGGTCATGCCTCCATCTACCGTGAGCACCTGCCCCGTGGTATAGCCCGCGTCGTCGGATGCCAGGTACGCCACCGCGGCGGCGATCTCCCGGCCTCGGCCGAAGCGGCGCAGCGGCGTGACCTGCAGGGCCGCCTCCTTGACCGCGTCGGGGAGCACCTCGGTCATGTCGGTCTCGATGAAGCCGGGGGCGACGACGTTGGCGGTGATGTTCTTGCGGGCCATTTCCTTCGCGAGGCTGCGGGTCAGGCCGATCAGGCCGGCCTTGGAGGCCGCGTAATTCGCCTGGCCCGCGTTGCCGACGAGGCCGCTCACCGAACCGACGTTGATGATCCGGCCCCACTGGCCGCGCATCATGGGGCGCAGCGCCGTGCGGCACGCGACGAAGACGGCGCGGAGGTTGACGGCGATGACCTCGTCGAACTCCTCGTCGGTCATGCGCAGCATCAGGTTGTCGCGCGAGATGCCCGCGTTGTTGACGAGGATGTCGAGCCGTCCGTGTTCTGAGGCGACCTGCTCGACCGCCTGCTCGAGGGCCTCGGTGCGGCTGACGTCGCACGGATGAATCGACGACGCGCCGTCGTGCTCGTCCGCGATGCGCCGGCTCACCGACTCGAGCTTCGCCTCGTCGCGCGCGACGAGGACCACGTGCCGGCCCTGGCCGGCGAGGCTGACGGCGATCTCGGCGCCGATGCCGCGTGAGGCACCGGTCACGATCGCCACGCGCTGGGGATTCGTTTCGCTCATCGGGTCGTCGCCGTCTCGGGCAGGGCGTGGGTCACCTTGATGCGCCGGTCGATGCGCCGGTAGAGTCCGGCGAGCACCTTGCCCGGCTCCAGCTCGAGCGGCACGCGCTGCGCGTCGAGGACGTGGGCGGCGAGCCATTCGGCGCACTGCTGCCACTGCACCGGCCGCGTCAGCTGCTCGACGAGCAGCCCCTTGATCGATTCGATGTTCTTCGTGTCGTGCGGGCGACCCGTCACGTTGGACATCACGGGGGCCGAGGGGGCCGACCACTGCACCTGGTCGAGCGCCGCGGACAGGCGGCGGGCCGCCGGGGCCATGAGCGTCGAGTGGAACGCGCCGGCCACGACCAGCGGCTTGGCGGTGATCCCCATCTCGCCGGCCACCTCGACGGTCGCTTCGCACGCCTCGATGCTGCCGCTGACGACGACCTGTCGCGGGCAGTTGAAGTTCGCCGGCACGAGGACATGGTCTTCGGCGCGCACCCGGTCGAGCGCGCCGAGGCAGAGCTTCTCCACCGCCTCGTCGTCGGGCGCGATGACCGCGACCATGCCGCCGGCCCGCGCTTCGGCGGCCTCCTGCATCGCCTGGCCGCGGAGCCGGACGAGCCGGAGTCCGGCCGCGAAGTCGAAGGCGCCCGCGAGGTGCAGGGCCGTGAACTCGCCGAGGCTCAGTCCGGCGGTGGCCGTCACCTGCGTGATCCGCCCCTCTTCCCGCAGCGCGCCGTACGCGGCGACGCTGGTCGTGTAGATCGCGGCCTGGGCGACGTCGGTCCGGTTGAGCCGGTCCTCCGGGCCTTCGAAGCAGACGCGGCTCAGCGGCATGCCGAGCGCCTCGTCGGCCTGCTCGAACGTGCGCCGCGCCGCGGCCGAGCACTCGGCCCACGCCTTGCCCATGCCCACCTGCTGCGCGCCCTGTCCGGGGCAAAGCAGGACCGAGCCACGTGTCGTCTCGACGTTGTCGGTGCTGGTGTTGTCGCTCATGCGTCTGCGGTTTCCGTCGTCGACCCGGGGTCGCGGAACTATAGCGGGATCGGAGGCAGCGGGATCAGAGGCGCCAGAGACTGGACGCCCACGTCAGGCCGCCGCCGATACCCACGAAGAGCACGAGGTCGCCCTTGCCGACGCGGCCGGCGTCGGCAAGCTCGTGGAGGCAGATGGGCACGCTCGCGGCCGAGGTGTTCCCGTACCGGTCGATGTTGATGTAGAAGCGATCGTCGGGAAGGCCCAGCCGGTCGCGGGCCGATTCGAGGATGCGCAGGTTGGACTGGTGGGGGATGACCATCGCCAGGTCCGCGGGCTTCAGCCCGCACGACTCGAGCGCCTCGTCGATCGTCCGCTCCAGCGTGGTGACCGCGAACTTGTAGACCTCGCGGCCGTTCATCTGAAGCGTGTTGTACTGGCCGGTGAACCCGTTCAGGCTCGGAGGCAGGTCGTCCTCGCTTCGCGGGCAGTAGAGCATCTCCCACTTGCCCCCGTCGCTCGCCATCGACTGGTGCAGGCATGCCTGCTCCGGGTCGTCGCTCCGGCTGATCACCGCGGCGCCGGCGCCGTCGCCGAACAGGACGCACGTGCGCCGGTCGTTCCAGTCGACGATCTGGCTGAGCATCTCGACGCCGACGACCCCGACATGCCGATAGGGGCCGCTGTCGATCAGGCACGCGGCGAGATTGATGCCGTAGACGAAGCCGCTGCACGCGGCGCTGATGTCCATCGCGCCGGCGGGGGCCGCGCCGACTTCCGCGGCGATGCGGGCCGCGGTGGACGGACAGCACATTTCCGGGGTCAGCGTCGCGCAGATCACCAGGTCGAGCGCGGGCGGTGCGTCGCCGCAGTTGTCCAGGGCCATCCGCAGTGCCGCGGATCCCAGCTCGCGCACGCCCACGTCGCCCCCGGCGATCCGGCGCTGGCGAATGCCGGTGCGCTGCGTAATCCATTCGTCGGAGGTGTCGATCGACTGCGCCAGCTCGGCGTTGTCCACGACGCGCTGCGGCACGGAGAAACCGGTGCCGGCGATGCGCAAGCCCGACGCGCTGTTCGAGCCAGGGCTCATGCGTGTGCCATTTCCTGGGTCTTCAGTGACTCGACGATCGCGTGGTTGACGCCCAGCGTCGTGTACCGGATCGCGTTGCCGATGGCCGCCTTGATCGTGCGCGCCTCGCTCGAGCCGTGGCAGATCATGCAGATGCCGTTGGCGCCCAGGAGCGGCGCGCCCCCGTACTCGTGGTAGTCGTGCTTGCGGTAGATGCTCTTGACGACCGGCTCGAACTTCATGGCCAGGGCGGGGTCGACGGCCACGATCTCGGCCGCGATGGTCTTGAACAGGCCGGCGGCCAGCCCCTCGGCGAGCTTGAGCACGACGTTGCCGGTGAAGCCCTCGGTGACGACCACGTCCGCCTTGCCGTCGAACAGGTCGCGTCCCTCGATGTAGCCGGCGTAGTTCAGCGACGCGTCCCCCTTGATCAGGCGATGCGTGTCGCGCACCAGCGCGTTGCCCTTGCCTTCCTCGCCACCGATCGACAGCAGCGCGACGCGCGGCGACGCGACTTCGATGATCTTCTGCGCGTAGACGCCGGCCATGTGGGCGTACTGGTGCAGATGATGGGGCTTGGGATCGGGATTGGCGCCGACGTCGCAGATGATGATCGGGCCGTGGAACGTCGGCAGGGTCACGGCGATGCCGGGGCGCGTGACCAGCGGGAGACGCCGCATCTGCATCTGCGCGGCCGCGACGTAGGCCCCGGTGTTGCCCGCGCTGATGATGACGTCGGCGGGTCGGTCGCCGCTGTGCTTCTTGCCGGCCATCTGGGCGAGGCGCGCGATGGAGCTGTCGGTCTTGCTCCGCAGCGCCGTCACCGGCGACTCGTCCATCGCGATGATCTGCGACGTCGCCTCGACCTCGACGCGCTGATCGCCGTCGAGCCCGTTCTCCTGGATCTTGTCGGCGATGACCTTCCCGTCACCGACCAGGGCGAGCCGGTCCTTCGGCCCCAGAAGGTCCAGTGCGTCGAGGCTTCCGGTCAGGATCGCGTCCGGGGCGTGGTCACCACCCATGACGTCGACAGCAATGCGCACTATTCTTCCTTGGATAGTTGCAGCTTTAATCCGGGGCGGACGTAACCACACTCAGGACAGGCCGCGTGGGGCAGCTTGGGATGGCTGCAGTTCGGGCAATACGTGGTCGTCGTGGCGCGAAGCGCATCATGCGAGCGCCGTTTTCCGCCCTGGGTTCGGGTTTTTCGCTGACAAGGAACCATCGGATCATCTGCCTCGGGGTATGGGGAGCGGACGTTGGCGCGGGCTGGCGCCGGCTGAATCGAGCCTTTGACGATAATCGGCCGCGATTGCAGCGTCAAGAGCCGTGTCCTGACGGGCTGTCCGTCGATGACCCGGCTTCCTTCCGGCCCGCCACCGGTCAGCCCTGGGCTCCGGGGACCGAGTTGCCTTAAATTATTATTTCAAAGGGTGTTACGAGTCAGGGCCGTCCATCCCGGCCCGCAGGGCGTCCAGGTGGCGGGCGAAATGGTCCTCCAGGACGCGACGGTGGGTCTTCGGTTCGGCGGCGATGACGGCCGCCAGCTCGGGACCCAGCGTCGCGTCGGTGAGGACCGAGCCGAAGGTGCAGTGGAGGATCTGCCGACCCGGCCGCGTGAAGCCGGCGCCCGCCGCGACGTCCGGCCAGCGCTCGAGGTACAGCGCTTCGAGGTCGGCGACCGCGTTGACCTCGGACGGCGGCGGCGCCGAGTCGAGGGTCGCGGAGACGTGGTAGGTCGCCTTGTCGGTGTCGTACCGATCGCGAGCGAAGTCGATGACGCGCCGAAAAAGGGCCTCGTCGTGGTGCGCCGCCACCCGCAAGGCCTCGAGGTAGCTGGTCCCCGCGGTCTTGACGTGGAACAGCCCGCGCGTCGCCCGGGCGAACACCGTGTACATCGACAGCTTGTCGGAGCCGGAGTGCAGGCTCAGCTTGTACGGGCCGAGTTGGCGTGCGATCGCGGCATGATCCGCCAGTGATCGCTCGAGCGCCGCGACGTCGCCCTTGTAGTCCACGCCCTTTTCGAAGTCGCCGACGTAGCGCGGCGCGAGGCTCACCAGCTTCATGCCGTCTTCGAGGCAAAGCTCGGCGATGATCCAGTGCTCGGCGAGGGTCGTCGGCTGCGGGGTCTCGTCTACGCTCAGCTCGATCTCGTGCTCGAGGCCGGCCTCGCCGGCGATCCGCGCGATGTCGCGCCCGAGCCGGCGGGCGGCGGCGATCGCCCGACCGTACTTGACGGCGGCCCGCCGGATCGTGTCCGTGTCGAACTCGATCGAAAGCCCGTCACCCGCCTGGACCGTCCGCCCTTCGTAGCGCGCGATCCAGTCGCACTGGTCGCGCACCGCGTCGAACCTGCTCTCAAGGGTCGCCGCGTCGTAGCCGTCCGCCTCCTGGTCGACCTCGTCGGAGGGGTCGATGGTGAAGAATGCGAACCCGGCATCGGCGGTGATCGACACGTCGTCGGGCGTCTTGAGGTGATCGGCGTCGGCGCCCCAGGGCTCTTCGAAACCGGCCGCTTCCAGCGCGTCCGTCGCCGCTGACATGACCTGCCGCGGGGTGCGCCCGGTGCGGGTCATCTCGCGAATCGACTGCTGGGCGAAGATGCCGCGAATCGGCCCGCCCGAAGCGCGCAGCGCCGCGAGGTGCCCGGGCGTCGCGGTGCCGAGCCGGTCGCCGAATCCGAAGCTGGGCTCGAGTCCGAGGGGGGACGGGGTGAGACCTGAGGCCATTGTTCGTTCTCCTGTGTCGGGTGGGATGGCGATTGTATCGTCCTCGACGTCGTCCTCGTTCTCGTCGTCGTTCTCGTCGTCGTTCTCGTCGTCGTTCTCGCCCTCGCCCTCGCTCGGTCGCGCACGCATCGCGACGAAGAGGACGAAGCAGTGACCGCGAATGTGGGTCTTTTCAAGCTTCGGGACCCTCTTGACACCCGACGCGCCCCGGCTGAAACTCTCTGGCTCTTGTCCCTCGCGGTTTCCGGCCTTTCTTCGCACAAGGACGCAACGTGAGCGCGAATATCGTCTGGCTGTTTGCCTTCGTCGGGATATATTGGGCCTACTGTCTTTACTGGGGCGTGCGCGGGGCGCAGCGTTCGCGGACCAGCGCCGATTACTTCGTTGCCGGGCGCTCGATCGGCATGTGGGTGTTCGTGCTCGCGGCGACGGCGACCAGCTTCAGCGGCTGGACGTTCATTGGCCATCCCGGAAAGATCTTCACTGACGGCCTGCCCTACGCGTTCGCGTCCTTCTACGCGCTGACGATACCCTTCACGGGGGTGCTGTTCCTTCGTCGTCAGTGGGTGCTCGGGCGGGCTTTCAGCTACATCACGCCGGGCGAGATGTACAGCGACTACTACGGCGGCGGGGCGATCCGCCTGCTCACCGTGCTGGTCGCGTTCCTCTTCAGTGCGCCCTACCTCGGCGTTCAGCTACGCGCGTCGGGTGATCTGTTCGAAGTGCTGACGAACGGGAAGATCTCGGTCGAGGTCGGCATGTTCGCGCTGTCGGCCGTCGTCGTGCTGTACGTCGCCGCCGGCGGGCTTCGCTCCGTCGCCTATGTCGACTGCATGCAGTGCGTCCTGCTGGCGCTGGGCATCGTGATTCTCGGGGTGATCGCGATCCGGTTCGTCGGCGGCTGGCCGGGGTTCACTGACGGCCTCGCCGACCATGTGCGCGGCCACCTCGACGCGGCGCAGCGGCTCGCCGCGAGCACCGATCCCGATGACGCCGAGAAGCTGCGCAAGCTGGTGACGCCTGATGGCTACTCGAGTCACGTGGCGCTGCCGGGGGTGATCCAGACCGTGAAGTCGGGCGGCGATGCCGTGGGTGGCGTCTGGACGGGCATGATGTGCATGACGTACATGTTCGCGCTGATGGGCATCCAGGCATCGCCCGCTTTCTCGATGTGGGCGTTCTCCAACCGGTCGAGCCGACCGTTCCGCTGGCAGCAGGTCGTCGCGTCCTCGATCGTCATCGGCATCATCCTCTTCACGTTCACGATCTTCCAGGGTTTCGGAGGCCACATCCTCATCGCCGACGGGACGCTCGAATCGTCGAGCCACACCAAGCTCGTGCCCCAGCTGATCCACCTGCTGTCCGACGGCGCTCCATGGCTGGTCGGCCTGCTGGCGGTCTGCGCGCTCGCGGCGATGCAGAGCACCGGCGCGGCGTACATGTCGACCTTCAGCGGCATGGTCACGCGCGATCTGTATCGTCACTTTCTTTCGCGTGATGCCAGCGACGCCGCGCAGAAGTTCTGCGGTCGCTTCTTCGTCGTGCTGGTCACCGTGGCGGCGCTGGTGGTCGCGGCGACGAACACGCAGGCCATCGTGATGCTGGGCGGGCTGGCGGTCGCCTACGGATTCCAGATGTACCCCGCGCTGATGGGGCTCTGCTATTTCCCGCGCCTGTCGCGCAGCGGTGTCGTCGCGGGGCTCGTGTGCGGTCTGATCGCGGTGACACTGACCGACAAGACCACTTCGTGGTTCGCGTCGCTCGGCCTGCCGTGGGGCGCGTATCCGCTGACGATCCACAGCGCGGGCTGGGGCATTCTGTGCAACGTCGGGGCCGCGGTGATCTTTTCGCTCGTGCTTCCGGACCGCGCCGACCGGCAGGAGCACAAGCTGCGTCGCCACCGGTTCATCCAGGACGTATCGGGCATCGACCCGTCGCGCCGGTGGGCGGTGCCCGTGGCGTGGGTGCTCACGGTGATCTGGTTCCTGGTGGGCTTCGGTCCGTTCGCGGTCGTCGGCAACACGCTGTTCTCCGACCCGAACACTCCGGCCGAGTGGGGGCCGTTCGGGCTGCCGTCGCTGTGGATCTGGCAGCTTTGCATGCTGGTGTTCGGCATCTTCGTCATGTGGTTCCTCGCGTTTCACGTGGGCCTGTCGAAGCCGATCCCGCCCGAGCGGGTCGAGCAGGTGCATCGCGCGCATTTCCCGGATGAAACGGACCCGATCCCCTGACGCAATGCCCTGGCGTCGACCGACGACAGCGGCGCCGGGCAGCGCCGTCCCGCATCGCCGGCGTGCCACGGCGGCGGTCGTCGGCGAGGCGGAACGGGAGGCTCCAGGTGATTTCGAGCCGTGAATCGGATCTCGGTGCGGTGGACCTCACCGACCAGCCCCAGATGTTCCTGGACGACCTCTGCGTCGCCACGACGGTCAACCTGGTGCGGCAGGTCCAGCAGCCGTTGAAGTGTGAACACAACCCGGTCCTGGTCAAGGAGCATCCATGGGAGGGCTATCGCATCGAACATCCCGTGGTCGTTCACGACGCGGACAGGAAGCGGTTCAGGATGTACTACACCGCCTTCTCCGACGCGACCAGGCTGCGTGACGTGGGCGGGACGATATGCGTGGCCGAGTCCGACGACGGCCTGCGATGGACCAGGCCCATGCTGGACATTCGACGTCACGACGGCGCGTCAACCAACATCGTGCTGACCGGGGCGCTGGAGGCGGCCTACATGCATGTCATCAAGGCGCCCGACGCCCGCGAAACGCCGTACAAGGGCGTCTACCTTCAGCGGAATCCTCCGGGGCGACGGGGTCTGAGCGGACTCTTCACGACGCAGTCGCGAGACGGTCTGCATTGGACGGCGGCCCGGCGCATCACGGCGACCAAGTGCGACACGATGCCCAGTCTTGCGTGGTGCCCTCCCCAGCGCCGCTACTTCGTCTACACCCGGGCCCAGGCCCATCATCCGCTTCTGGAGGGCCACCTGCGCATGACGGGTATCCTTTCGAGCGACGACTTCGAGCATTGGAACGACAAGGTGGGCGTCAACCTGCTGACCGAAGCCGACGGCTGGCCGAGGACGCAGGTGCACGCGCTCACTGCGACGGCCTATGCGGACCTGCTCGTCGGGCAGGTCCCCTTGTTCCACCTGGAGCGCGAAGACGACAACATGCATGCCAGGTGCGATGTCCATCTCGCCGTGAGCCGGGACGGCTGGCACTGGAAGCTGGTCGGCGATCGCGCGTTGATCCCTCACGGTCCGGCCGCGTGGGAGCGAAGCTACGTGCACTCCGGTTCGGTCGTGGTCAGTGACGACCTCATGCACTTTCATTACACGGGAATGCGTTTTTCCCATCGGAGGAACATGGAAGAGCAGCGGGACGATTCGGGGCGGCGCTGGGACTGGGCCGTCGGGGCCGCCACGCTTCCTGCCGAGCGATTCGTGGCGCTCGTTCAGCGCGAACCGGGCAGGGAGGGCATCCTGGAGACGCCGCCGGTTCGGTGCGAAGGGACGAACCTGCTGGTGAACGCCGACGGCGATCCCGGCGATCTCGAGGTGGAGCTTGTCGACGAGAAGGGCCATGCGACGCAGCACCAGTCCGGGCCGATTCCGGGCTTCGAGCGCGATCATTGTCGGCTCGTCCGTCACGACGCCTTGCGCTATCGGGTGGTCTGGCGGCGGGACGGCAGCGACCGGTCGATCGCCGACGCCCGGTCCGGGCAGCCCTTCGTGCTGCGCTTCATCCTCAGGCGAGGCCGGCTCTTCGCCTTCCGGTTCACCCGGCTGGCGGACGATGGATGAAAGCCGGAGGGTCCACAGGTTGAAGCGGAGACGCCGGAGGTCGAATTGAATCGTCGAACAAGCCGGTAGAGGCTTTCCATGTTCCGGCGCTCGTCCGAGAGCCCAGACCCTGATGCCCGGAGTTCGAACACATGACCAGTTCCCCCGTCGAAAAGGAAGTCAACGCGTTCATGAAGGGCCTCGTCCGGCGCAACCCGGGCGAGGAGGAGTTTCACCAGGCGGTGCGCGAGGTCGCCGAAAGCCTGATGCCCTTTCTGCTCGAGCATCGCCAGTACTACGACGCGAACATCCTCGAGCGCATGACCGAGCCCGACCGCGTCGTCATCTTCCGCGTGTGCTGGGAGGACGATCAGGGCTGCATCCGCACCAACCGTGCCTGGCGCGTCCAGTTCAACAACTCCATCGGCCCGTACAAGGGCGGCATGCGCTTCCACCCGAACGTCACGCTGAGCGTGCTGAAGTTCCTGGGATTCGAGCAGTGCTTCAAGAACAGCCTGACGCAGCTCCCGATGGGCGGCGGCAAGGGCGGCGCGAACTTCAATCCCAAGGGCAAGAGCGACCGCGAGATCATGCGGTTCTGCCAGTCGCTGATGATCGAGCTGCACCGGCACATCGGCGAGGACACCGACGTGCCCGCGGGCGACATCGGGGTCGGGGCGCGCGAGATCAGCTACATGTTCGGCCAGTACAAGCGACTGGAGAACCGGTTCGTGGGGGTGCTGACGGGCAAGGGGCTGTCCTTCGGCGGCAGCCTGGTGCGCACCGAGGCGACGGGGTACGGCGTCGTCTATTTCATGCAGAACATGCTGGCGGCCCGCGGCGAGCAGATCGCGGGCAAGACGGCGGTCGTGTCAGGCTCGGGCAATGTCGCGCTCTACTGCATCGAGAAGCTCAACCATTTCGGCGCGAAGGTCGTGTCGGCTTCGGATTCAGGCGGAACCGTCTACGATCCCGGCGGCATCGACACGGACAAGCTCGCCTGGCTCAAGCAGCTCAAGGAGGCGCGTCGCGGCCGGATCTCCGAATACGCCGAGCACTTCGGCGTCGAGTACCGCGAAGGTCGGCCCCCGTGGTCGATCCCGTGCGACCTCGCATTTCCGTGTGCGACCCAGAACGAGCTGAACGGCGAGGACGCTCTGGCCCTGGTCGGCAACGGCGTGATGGCGGTGGCCGAAGGCGCGAACATGCCGACCGATCGCGACGGCATCCACCACCTGACCGAGGCGGGCGTGACGTTCGCGCCGGGCAAGGCGACGAACGCGGGCGGTGTGGCGGTGTCGGGCCTCGAGCAGAGTCAGAACGCGCTGCGCATCGCGTGGTCCGCCGACGAGGTCGATCGGCGGCTCCAGGAGATCATGAAGAGCATTCACGATCAGTGCGTGCGCTTCGGCGACGACGGGTCGGGCCGCGTCAACTACATCGACGGCGCGAACATCGGCGGATTCGTGAAAGTGGCTGATGCAATGATGGCGTACGGCGTGGTGTAGCGGCGGGGGTAAGGGGGCGGGGTTCGGCGCCGATCATGGCCCCCATGGCATTCGACCCGCGGGCTCACGCCGCGCGCCCGACCAGCGCGGCGCCGCCCCCAGCGCCTCGACCCTGCAGGGACACGGGACCGTGGGACTCCTTCATAACCAAGTGACGTCGAGAGTTCACCAGCCTGGTTAGCGTCCCACGGTCCCGGGCTCCTGCAGTCGGCGGGCCACCCGGATCATGTCGAGCAACTGCCGCCGCGCCGTTTCATCCGCACCCGCCGCGGCGCTCCCGGCGATCGCGAGCGCCCGGTCGTATCCCGTCAGTCCCTCCGGATCGACACCGATCAGCGTCCGGCCGAACATCGCGAGCGCCGCGGCGAACCGCAGGTCGCTCGAGGACGACTCGAAGGCGCCGCCGCCGTCGACCACGGTCTGCTTGACCCGCTCGTGCTGGCCCGTCGCCGTATCGCGGTACGCGACTTCGACGGTGAGCATCGCGTCACCGACGCGGGCCGAGGTTTGCGGCACGACCTCGAACAGCGCCGTGAAGCGGTGATCCGGAGGCATCGACGCCGAGAGCACCGCGTCCGCGCCGAAGGGCCGTTCGCTCGACGGGCGGCGGTCGTACCCGATCCAGCGGTATGCGCTGACTGTCCGGCGATGGAAGCGCACCCGAAGATGGACCTCCTCCGCGATCGGCGCGGACGGCGTCAGGAGCCGGCTCATCGCGCGCTGGGACTCCGCGACCGAGTCCACGAAGAAGTACCGGCCGCCGCCGCGATCCGCGAGTTCGCCGAGGCCGCTGGACAGGCTGCCGATGCCGAACCCGAGGACCGACAGCGCGATGTCCTGATCGCGATTCGCTTCGACGACGCGGAGCCAGCGTCGGAGGCTGCCGGCCCGCTCGACGTCGCCGTCGGTGACGAGCACGATCCGGTTCGCGCCGTCGTCGGCCCGCTGATCCCGCGCCGCGACGTAAGCGTCGCGGATGCCTGTCTTCGTCGATGCGGGGCCGTTGCGCGCGATGCGGCCGAGCGATCCGACCGCCATGACCGCCGCCGGATCGGTCGGTGCCGACGACGGCAGCAGGAGCGTGCTTTCTTCGCCGGCGGTGATGATCGCGATCCGGTCGTCCTGGTCGAGGTCATTCTGCAGCGCGCGCATCGCCCGTACCATCAGCGGCAGCCGGTCGGGGGACGCCGACGATCGGGCGTCGATGACGAACACGATGCGCGCCGGCGGACGCGTCGTCTCGGGCGCGGGCCGACCGCGCACGCCGATGCGCACCAGGCGATGCCCTGACTGCCAGGGGCACGACGCGACCTCGACGCTTGCGTTCACGGCGCGGCCATCCCGGGGCGCCGGATCGTCGTAGCGGAAATGGTTGACAAGTTGCTCGACCTGCACCGCGGCGGGCGCAGGAAGGCGGCGCCGGCGGAGTTGATGTCGCAGGAGTGCGAACGACGCGTCGGTCACCTCGATCGGGACCACGCACGACGGGTGCTCGCGCGCGGCGAGGAAGGGCGCGGTCGCGGTCGCGCCGACGGGATCAATCAGCGGCCGCGGTCCCGCCAGCCGCCGGGGAAACAGCGTCGCCTTGAAGATGCCCTTGCCGACCGCGACGTCCGGCGCGATGCGATGCGCGATCGTCATCGAGCTCACGACCAGGATCAGGGACAGCGTGAGCAGCAGCACCGCCGCCTGGGCGTGTCGACGCAGAAACAGAAGTATCCAGAGTGATTGCAGGCCGCGTCGCCGCTGCAGCTCCTGCTCGACTGCGCGTCGCAGCTGCGGGTTCGGGGCCGGGTCGGGATCGGAGCGCAGGGCGTCGCCGAGCAGGTGCGCCGTCTGGCGGATCCGCTCGACCTCGTTTCGAGCGGCGGGGTCGCCGGCGATTTCAGCCTCGACACGCCGGGCCGTCGCCTCGTCGAGCTCGCCCAGCGCCAGCGCCGTCAGCCGGGCCTGTCGATCCGTTTCGGGAGCGGTCATGATCCGCCTCTCCGGCGGCCCGGGGCGCTCAGCCGAGTCGTTCGCGAATCGTTGCAAGCGCCACGTGCAACTGGTAGCCGACATTCGAGACGGAGAGCCCGGTGATCTCGCTCATCTGTCGGTACGACATCTCGTGCTCGAACTTCAGCAGGACGAGTTCCCGCTGGCGAGGCGGCAGCTCGTCCACCGCGCTGCGGACGCGGTCTACGGATTCCCGGTGCTCCGCCTGCTCCGCCGGGTCGCGCTGCCGCGCGGGCGCCGAGGACGCCTCCAGCGGAGCCGTGGGTCGGTGCCGGCGAATCAGGTCGACGCAACGGTTTTGGCAGACCTTGTAGAGCCATTGCTTGAGCCGCTCGGTCGGTGGGGGGCTGGCCTCCCGGCACAGGGCCAGGAACGTGTCCTGCACGGCCTCGCGCGCCAGGTCGGCGTCGACGAGCATGCGGGTCGCGAACCGGTTCAGCGGCGCCTCGTACTCGTCGACCGCCGCAAGAATCCACTGTGCGTGGCGGTTCGACGGATCGCTCAAGGCCGGACCTCCGGAACCGGACCGTCCGGGGGATATGACGTGCGGGGAGGGATTCTCTTAGGCAATTTTGGAGGTCGAAGCGAAAATTCCTGAGATTTTCCGGCTTCGGGTGGGAGAAAAAAGGGGGAATGGAGCCGAGCGGGATCGAACCGCCAACCTCTGCATTGCGAACGCAGCGCTCTCCCAATTGAGCTACGGCCCCGCGGA
>NYZC01000329.1 GCA_002686995.1 Phycisphaeraceae bacterium
GGGCGCCACGGCCCCGAGATGCCCGAGGACCGCCGACAGCGCCGCGATCACGAGGCTGACCGCGATCATCGCGTGCAGGCGGTCCGTCCACAGGTGGGCCGCCGCGGCGGGCACGATCAGCATCGCGATGACCAGGATGCTGCCCACGCTCTCGAACGACGCCACGGTCGTCGCCGCCACGAGGGTCATCAGCAGGTAATGCATCAGCGACGCGTTGATTCCCTGGACCGTCGCCAGCGCCGGGTCGAACGCGCTGATGCGCAGCTCCTTGTACAGCAGCCCGACGAACAGCACGTTGACCAGGAACATCGGCACGAGCGTGACGACGGCGCGCGGCCATTGACCGCCCAGGACCGGCACCGTCTGCATCGGCACCGCCTCGATCGCGCCGTACAGCACGCACCCCGGATCGAGGTCGACGTGATCGAGCGCCTGCACCAGCAGCACGAGACCCACCGCGAAGAGGCTCGTGAACACCACGCCCATCGACGCGCTCTGCTCGACCTTGCCGAGCTGGTGAATCCACTGCGTGAACAGCGCCGTCAGCATCCCCGCGATCACCGCGCCGATGAACATCACCATGCTGCCGCGGCTCTCGAAGACGAGAAACGCGATCGCCAGGCCCGGCAGGACCGCGTGGCTGATCGCGTCGCCCATCATGCTCATGCGGCGCAGCACGAGGAAGTTGCCGAGCAGCGCGCAGGACATGGCGCTCAGGACGCCCGCGACGATGATCCATCCGTCGAGCGGCCACTGCCACTGGAAGACGCCCAGCGTCGCGATCATGGCGCCGCCTTCATGGCGTGGGGGCTCGGCGGAACCGGCGGCCGCGACCGGTCGTCCGCGACGAGCGCCTCGAGGCGGTCGACGAGCTCACGACCGAGCACGTGCTCGACCATGTCGGCGTCGCGGTCGACGTGACTCGGCGCGATGTCGGCGTGCGTGATGAGGAACAGCTCCCAGAGCCGGTGGTTGCGCGTCACCCGGGAGGCCTCGCGGATCCCGCGCTCGGTGAGCTGCCAGCGGTCGCGCGCGCCGACGCCCTCGCGCACCCATCCGCGCCGCGCCGCACTGCGCAGCGTCCGACGCAGCCGGGCGACCGGCCAGCTGCGCGCCTCGGCCAGGCGCGACCAGGGCATCGGCGCGTCCGCACCATGCTGCTCGCACCACTCGAACAGCGCGCGCAGCAGGTGCTGCTGCTCGACGCGCCACTGCAGGCGCCGATGCTCGAGCGCGCGCCACAATGCGCCGCGCCGGATGCCGAACAGCAGGCTGAACAGGAACAGCGTGCTTGCGACGATCACGATGATCGCGCCGGACGGCAGGTTCGAGTAGAGCGCGCTGATCATCGCGCCGAACAGGCCGCTGAACGCGCCGACGATTGCCGCCAGGACGAGGAGGGTCACGAGCCGCTCGCTCCAGAACCGCGCCGTGGCCGCGGGAATGATCAGCATCGCCACGACCAGGATCAGTCCCACCGCCTGGAGGCCGACCACCGTCACGATGACCACCAGCGCCATCATCGCGACGTCGAGCACCGTCACCGGCCAGCCGAGCGTCTGGGCGTACTGCTGGTCGAAACAGACGATCGCGAACTCCTTGAGCATCAGCAGGCACACGAGCACCGCCGCCACCCCGACGATGCCGATCACGACCGCGTCCATCCACAGCATCGACGCCGTCTTCCCGTAGATGAACGACTCGAGGCCCGCGGCGTTGCCGGTCGCCATCTTCTGGATGACGCCCAGCAGCGCGACGCCCAGCCCAAAGTAGACGCTCAGCACGATGCCGAGGGCCGCGTCCTCCTTGATGCGCGTCGCGCTGCGGATGACCAGCACGCTCGCGACGCCCAGCACCGCCGAGATCATCGCGGCGACGAGCAGCACCGCGAGGTTCTTCCCGTCGCCGCCGAGCCAGGTCATGACGATGAAGGCCGCGGCGATCCCCGGCAGGGTCGCATGGCTGATCGCGTCGCTGACCAGCGCGCGCTTGCGCAACAGCATGAAGGTGCCGATGATGCCCGACGCCGCGCCGAGCATCGTCGTACCCGCGACGACCACGCGCGTGTTGTAGTCGCGAAGGCTGAAGACGCGCCGAAAGGACTCCCACCGATCGGCCCCGGGTTGTCGCGTCGGCGCGTCGTGCGCGTGACCCTGACCTTGATCTTGACCGCGTAACTCGGCACCTTCGGCCGGCACCGGCGCGACGACGTACAGCAACGTCGCGAGCAGACCCGCGAGGATGAGGATGGACCACTTCATCGGCGGACTCACCGCTGGGTCGACCCGCGCCGCGCGAGGGCCTGGGCGGCCTCGTCGAGCAGCGTGAGGCGGCCGCCGTAGGTCTTCTGCAGGTTCTCCGGGGTGAAGACACGGGAGGTCGGCCCCGACGCCACGACGCGCATGTTCAGCAGAACGACGTGGTCGAAATACTGCGGCACGGTCTGCAGGTCGTGATGCACCGCCAGTACGGTGCGGCCGGCCGTGCGAAGCTCCTGCAGCAGGGTGACGATGGCCTGCTCGGTCGCGGCGTCGACGCCCGCGAACGGCTCGTCCATGAAGTAGATTCTCGCGTCCTGCACGAGCGCGCGGGCGAGGAAGACGCGCTGCTGCTGCCCTCCGGAAAGCTGGCTGATCTGGCGATGCGCGTAGTCCGCCATGCCGACGCGCTCGAGCGCGGCGAGCGCCGCGCGCCGGTGGCGCCGGCGCACCGGCCGGAACCAACCGATCTTCCCGTAGGTGCCCATCGCGACCACGTCGAGCGCGCTGACCGGGAAGTCCCAGTCGACGCTTTCGCGCTGCGGCACGTACGCGACGATGGAGCGCTGCTGACGATACGGCCGACCGTAGATGAGCACCCGACCCGACGCCTTGGGCACGAGGTCGAGCACCGCCTTCAGCAGCGTGCTCTTGCCCGCGCCGTTCGGACCGACGATGCCGATGAGCTGCCCTTCCGGCGCGTCGAAGTCGACGTCCCACAGGACAGGCTTGCGGTGGTAGGCCACCGTCATGTCATGAATCGACAGCGGCGCCCGTTGCGGATGCTCGTCCCCGGACGCCGTCTTTCCGAAGGGCAGCGCGCCGTCCACGCGCGACGCGTCGCCCTCCGGCGTCGTCCCGGGGCCGTCGCTTCCGGAAACCTGACCGGTGGTGCGCGAGCGGGTCGTGCTACTCATGGCCCTCGGCCTGAAGCCTGCCGTCCATGCCGTCCGAGGGCGCGGTGCCTCCGAGCGCGCGGACGACGGTGGTCACATTGTGATCGATCATACCGACGTAGGTGCCCTCGTACGTGCCCGGGGCTCCCATGGCGTCGGAGAACAGCTCGCCCCCGATCGTCACGTCGGCGCCGCGGTCGGCCGCGCCCTCGATCAGGGCCCGGATGTTCTTCTGCGAGACGCTCGATTCGACGAACACCGCCCGGACCCCCCGCTCGACGATGTGGTCGACCAGGCGGTTGATCTGCTCCAGCCCCGCCTCCGACTCGGTGGAGATGCCCTGGATGCCGAGCACGTCGAGATTGTAGGCGCGCCCGAAATAGTTGAAGGCGTCGTGCGCGGTGATCATGACGCGCTGCGACTCGGGGATCGTGCCGATGGCGTCCACCGCATACTGGTGCAGTCGCTCCAGCCTGGAAACGTACTTCTTCGCGTTCGTCTCGTAGTCGTTCGCGTGCGCCGGGTCGAATCGCCCCAGCTCGCGCGCGACGACCTCCACGGCCTTGATCCACAGGGACACGTCCATCCAGACGTGCGGGTCGTCGTGGCCCGCCATCTCCTCGGGCCGAAGCAGCGCCGAAGCGTCGATCAGGTCGGTGACCGCGAACACCGGTTTCTGCCCGGCGATCCGGATCAGGCTGTCGGCCATCTTCCCTTCCAGCAGAAGGCCGTTGTAGAAGATCACGTCGCTGGCCATCAGCGTGGCGATGTCGTTGCGCGTCGCACGGTAGAGATGCGGGTCGACACCCTCGCCGATGATGCCGGTGACGTTCGCCTTGTCGCCGGCGACCCCGCGGACGATGTCGGTGATCATGCCGACCGTCGTCGCGATCTTGTAAGGATGAGTCGACGGCCCGGCCGCGGGGCCGGAGCCGGCAAGGGTGCCCTGCGGCACGCCCGCGCCCTGGTCGCAACCGGCGGAAAGCAGCGCCGCGGTCATCAGGAGGAGCACCGCCCCACGGCGGCAGGATCGAATGTTCATGTCATGCACTCCATCGGGAATCGACCGGGCGATTCCATCATTTTCGTTGATTCATACACGGCCGGGTGCGCCCTGATCGAACCGCACCCCGCTGCGGCTGGGAGAACCTAGTAACGGAACGTCAGGCCGACAAACGCGGCCACGTCCTCCGCGGACTGGTCGAGTCCGACCCGCATGCCGATGTCGAACACGAGATCCGGTCCGAGCGCGTAGGTGAGACCGCCGCTGATCAGCGGCTGGTACTCGTCCGCGCTGTCAGTGCTCAGGATGCCGATGTACTCCAGGTACGCGCCGAGCGGCCCCACGACGTCGAAGCCGATCACGGCCGTGTGGACGAACTCGAAGTCGTAATCGCCGTCGTCGTCGTCGTACACGGCGTCGCCCTCGACCATGAATCCGAGGCCCCAGGTTTCGCCGAGGTCCCAACCGAGCATCGCGATCAGGCCGCCCTCGACGTGGTCGTTGCTGACCGACGTGCCCGTCGGGATCTTCACGAACGGCATCACGCCGACGGCCGTCGCCGCGCCGAGCAGCGTCGGGGCGTCCGGCTCGCCGTCGTTGCCCCACAGGTTCACCTTCAGGCGCACCTGCACGTCGCTGAAGCCCTCGACGGTGTGATCCGAGGCGCCGGCCACCGTCGTCTTCTCCTCGGTGAACGCCTGGAAGACGAACTGGACGTCCGTGCTGGGGTTCAGTCCCAGCTTGAGGTTCGTGTCGAAGACCGTCCACGCGTCGACGTGCGCGGCCCCGTCGTCGTCGTGAACGTAGTCGAAGAAGCTCAACTCGACCTGGAGATGACCGGCGTCGACGGTGATCGGGCTCTCGGTGCCGTCCGGGCGATCGGCGCTGAGTTCCCGCATGTGCTCGCGCGGGGTAGGGTTGAAGAGGCTGTAGGCGCTCTTGTCGACCGGCGGGGCCTGACCGGCGACGGCGGCCGGAATGGCGAGCAGCACGGCGAGGGGAACGGCGAGGGGAACGCGGGACGGGGAAGACAGGTGGCGCATGGCAAACCTTTACTGGCCGAACTCTGTATTTTCTATCATCAAAGTCATTAGTTTGATCAATAGTAGATACGGCGACAACCGCCGTCAAGCCCCGTTCCGGGCGCTGGCACCGAGTCCGAACTGATCCGGCCGGCGGGCCACGGGCGCCCAGCAACGACCGGCACGCCATATTTTCATATTAATTATTTTATATCATAAACTTATACGTATCACTGAGAACCGAATCATGCCCTGAAAACAGCATTATTGGACGTTGATCGCCCTGCCAGGCCTGTGGATATCCAGTTGGTCCTTGCCCTGCCCCTGATTTTGGGCTATCAAAGAATGAGTAGCGAGTCACGAAAATTCTCAGGGGCGAGTTGCCATGCCGAGTGCGACGGTCGAGGACTACATGAAGACGATCTACGGTCTCCAGCAGCGCGATCCCCGGCGGCTGGTCCCCATGGGGGATCTTGCCTCGGCGATGGGCGTCGCGCCGGGCACGGCCACATCGATGATCAAGACGCTCTCGGCCTCGAGCCTCGTGAACTACGAGCCCCGCGGCGGCGTGCGGCTCACGCACAGCGGTGAGCAGCTGGCGCTGCACGTGCTGCGACGCCACCGCCTGGTCGAGCTGTTCCTGGTCAAGGTGCTCGGTCTCGACTGGTCGCAGGTGCACGAGGAGGCCGACCAGCTCGAACACGCCATCTCGGACACGGTCCTCGAGCGCATCGACGAGCTGCTCGACCGGCCCAGCGTCGATCCCCACGGCGACCCGATTCCGACGCCGATGGGCCGCGTCGATCTGAGGCCGCTGCAGAGCCTGTCGCAGTGCGCCCCGGGCGACACCGGTCGGATCGCCCGCGTGACCGATCAGGACGCCAAGTTCCTCCGGTTCGTCGATCGCCACGGGCTCACGCCGGGCGTCGTGGTGTCGATCGACCGTCGCGACGAACTGGCGGACGCCGTGACGGTGCATCCCGAAGGCGGCGACGCCGTGACGATCGGGACGGCCGCGGCGAAGAAGATCCTGGTGGCGTCGGCGTGAAGGGAAGGCACCGTCAGTCAGGAGGCAGCCGGAGGCATTCGATTTTCAGTTCCTGCCGCGCGTTGATCGTCGAGCCCGGCACCGGCGGGAGACCTAGAAAGGCCGTCGCCAGGTTCGCCGCGTCGCCGTTGCGGATGGGCGGAAGCGCGACGCCGTAGGGTGGTCGCCCCGTGCCGGGATCGCTCCGCCAGGCTGCGTTCTGCGCATACAGGTTGGCGCCGTGATCGGTCGTGACGATGATCAGCGTCCGGCCGCGCAGCGCGGGATGCGTCGCGACGACATCGAGGATCTCGCCGATGAGCCCGCCCACCTTTATGGGTCCGGCCTGATGTGCTTCTTCCGCACCTCCGACCGTCCGCGCGTCGCGGCGTGGCCGTCGGCAAAGAGCAGGTTCGCGGCCTCGCCGCGCGACTGGCGCCACCTGATCTGTGCGGCGCCGGCCGTGCCGTCCTCATCGGGGCCCGGATCGATGGCCTCGTCGTTGTCATCCTCGTCCGGATCGTAGTAATGGGGATCGAGGCTCAGGGCGACCAGTCCGCAGTCGCCGCCCCAGAGGCCGCAGTCGTCGATGCCGACCGCCGTCGCCGAGGCGTTGTTCGCCGGCGGCACCTGCGACGCGTCCATGACCAGGACGACCTCGCTGCCGCGCGCGACCTGCTCCACGCGGTAGTGCGGCAGCGACGTCCGGGTGACGTCCACGAAGATGACCGGGTGCCCACTGTAATGCACGCTGCCGCCGTCGAGCGCCGCGTTGGGATCACGGAAGATCGGGTTGGTCGAGCCGGCGGTGCGCGTGCCCCGCGTCGACCCGGTGCCTGCGAGGTGGTCGCTGATGATCCACACCCAGTTGGTGTCGTCGTCGCGGAACGCAGGGTGGTCGTCCTGGCGCCAGCCGGTGGGAAACGTCCCCGCGTGATCCGTCGTGTATGACGAGACCGCGCGGCCGACCTGGCTCTGGTGGGCGAGGCCCTGGACCGTGCGCGCCGCCGCCCGTGCGGATCGGAGCGCCGGAAGCAGGATGCCGATAAGCAGGGTGATGATGGAGATCACCACGAGCAGCTCGATCATTGTGAAACCACGGGGCCGGCGCCGTCGTAGGATGTGTCGTGAGTGCGAATACATGGAAGTACGTGAAATCGTGTGTGAGACCCGTGCCGACACTCCGCCTCGATTCTACGCCCGGCCGGGCCCCGGGGACCTGCCGGAACGGCAGCCAGGCCGGGGCCGCACCGCCATGAATCCGCCGGCCCCACGCCGCGGACGCCTCGCCCGCATCAGCGAGGCCCTCCAGGGAAGCCCCATAACGACCGCCTGAGCGGCACGGGGATTGCACCCCGTAAGATTGAAGCCTTATTCGAAGCCTTAATAGTGAAGGGCGCCGAAGACGGCGCCACGGAGCCACCCATGACCCGATTCATCAACAATGCCAAGACCGCCGTCCTCCTCGGCCTGCTGTTCGGCATCATTCTGCTGGTCGGATCGATGTTCGGCCCACGCGGGCTGATCTTCGCGTTCCTGTTCGGCGGCGTCATGAACGTGGTCGCGTTCTTCTTCAGCGATCGCATCGCGCTGGCCGCGATGCGGGCGCAGGAGGTCGACGAGCAGACCGCCCCGGACCTGGTGACGATGGTGGAGCGCCTCGCCCGCAACGCCGACCTGCCCATGCCCCGCGTCTACGTCTGCCCGCAGCAGGCGCCCAACGCGTTCGCGACCGGGCGCAGCCCCAGCAAGGCCGCCGTCGCCGTGACCCACGGCGCGCTCAGCCTGCTTTCATACGACGAGCTCGAGGGCGTGATGGCACACGAGCTGGCGCACGTGAAGAACCGCGACACGCTGATCAGCTGCGTCGCTGCGACGATCGCCGGCGCGATCAGCTCCCTCGGATGGATGATGCTCTGGTTTGGCAGCCGGGAGAACATCTTCGCCGGCCTCGCCATGGCGATCCTGGCGCCCATCGCGGCCGGGCTCATCCAGATGGCGATCAGCCGCAGCCGCGAGTACGTCGCCGACGCGGACGGGGCGGCCATTGCCGGCACGCCGCACGGGCTGGTCAACGCGCTGAGAAAGCTCGACGCGACGGCGCGACAGATTCCGCTGCACGACGGTCGGGCCGATTCGCAGAACCACCTGTTCATCGTTCAGCCGTTCACGGGCAAGACCTTCGCAAGGCTCTTCTCGACGCACCCGCCGATCGAGGACCGCATCGCGAAGCTGATGGGGGCGTAGACGCAGCCGAGCCCCGGCGCTCGTACAAGACCACCATGGCATTCGACCCGCGGGGTGACGCCGCGCGGTTCGCAGGCGCTTTGCGAACCGTGGGCGTCAGCCGGCGTCAGCCCACGGGTCTGATGTGCGGCACTGCCGACCCGCGCGGCGCCGCATCACGTACGCTATTCCAAATGGCTAACGCCAACGCCGAGCTGGCGCAAATCTTCGCGCAGATGGCCGACGTGCACGAGATCCTCGGCACCGACCGATTTCGCGTCAACGCATTCCGGCGCGCCTCCCGCGCGTTCGCGGACCTCACCGAGGACACCGGCGCGATCGGTCCGGACGTCAAGAAGCTCACTGCGATCGACGGCGTCGGCAAGGGCACGGCCCAGCGCGCCGCCGAGTATCTCGAGACCGGCGGCATCGCGGAGCACGCCGAGCTGGTCGCGCAGATCCCCGAAGGGCTGATGGACCTGCTCGACATTCCCGGCCTCGGGCCGAAGACCATCGCGCTGCTCTGGCGCGAGGGCGGCGTCGAAAGTCTCGACGACCTGAAAGCGAAGCTCGACGACGACGAGCTCGCGGCTCTGCCCGGGCTCGGCGGCAGGAAGCTCGAGAACCTGCGCAAGAGCATCGCGTTCGCGGAAACGACGAGCGAGCGCATCTCCATCGGGATCGCAATGCCCATCGCCGAGTGGTTCGTGCAGCAGATCGAGAAGCTCGACGCCGTGCGGCAGACCACGTTCGCCGGCAGCCTGCGGCGCGGTCGCGAGACGATCGGCGACCTGGACCTGATCGTCGCCGCCGATCCGGACGATGCGGCGGAGATCAGCGCCGCGTTCACGGCCCTGCCGCCGGTGACGGAGGTGCTGGTCCAGGGCGCGACCAAGAGCTCCGTCCGCACGACCGACGGCATCCAGGTCGACCTGCGCATCGTTGATCCGTCCTCGTACGGCGCGGCCCTCATGTACTTCACCGGCTCGAAGGAGCACAACGTGGCCATGCGCGGCCGGGCGATCGCCCGCGACGCGCGTCTCAACGAATACGGACTCTGGATGGACGAGCAGCGCCTTGCCGGCGCGACCGAGCAGGAGGTGTTCGAGGCGCTCGGGCTGTCGTGGATCGACCCGGCCCTGCGCGAGGACCGCGACGAGCTCGCGCTGGCGGAGGCCGGCCCGATGCCGGCGCTGGTCGAGATCGGCGACATCCGCTCGGAGCTGCACGCGCACACCACGGCGAGCGACGGCAGGTGGTCGATCGAGCAGCTCGCCGAGACCGCCGCGGAGCGCGGCTTCCACACCATCGCCGTGACCGATCATTCACGAAGCCAGGGGCAGGCCAACGGCCTCAACGAAGAGCGGCTCGCGGCGCACATGATCGAGGTGCGCGAAGCGGCCCGCCGCCTGGAGGGGCGCATCCGGGTGCTTGCCGGCACCGAGGTCGACATCCTTGCCGACGGGCGCCTGGACTACGCCGACGCGCTGCTCGCCGAGCTGGACATCGTCGTCGCCTCCGTCCACTCAGCGCTCGGGCAGGATCCGTCGAAGGCCACCGCCCGGATCGTCCGGGCCATCGAGAACCCGCACGTCGACATCATCGGGCACCTCACCGGCCGGCTCATCCTTCGTCGCGAGGGGCTGGCGCCGGACGTCGCCGCGGTCACGGCCGCCGCCGCCGACACCGACACCGTGCTCGAGATCAACGCGAACCGCCATCGCCTCGACCTCCGCGACGCGCACGCCCGGGCCGCGCTCGAAGCCGGCGTGAAGCTGGCGATCAACACCGACGCCCACGGCGCGCCGGACCTCGACGAGCTGCGCTACGGCGTTCTGACCGCGCGCCGCGCGGGCGCGAAGGCCGAGGACGTGGTCAACTGCTGGACGGGCGAGAAGCTGATGGAGTGGCTGAACAGATCGTAGGGATCGGGTATCGGGTCCCGGGTTCCGGGTGCCACCCATTGATCATTGCCGGGGGGCGGAGCTCCCATGACGCCGTCGCATCCGTCGCGTGCCGCGGCGTTGCCGGCGTTCCACTATTCGATTGCGCGTGACGACGGCGTACCGCGGGCGTCAGCCGCGGGTCGAACGTGCTGCGCCCTCTGAACGGCTGCGCGCCTGCACCGCGCGCACCCCGTCCAATATCAATCTTTTTGCGATTTACCTAATACTTGCCGCGCAGCTATCCGATGCAGTCGCAAGTTGAACCGCGTGGGTTCGACATTCCGGGGCAGCACTTCACATAAGTGCAGAAAACAGGAGATCTCCAACCATGCCCACGAGCAAGAGCTTCAAGTCACCGTTCACGGCCACTTTCCGATCCTCGGTGAAGCGCGGCACACCCGCCTCGCAGGCGGTCGAGAACATTGCGCGTCGGACGCGCAAGACGACCTCCACCATCTGGCAGTCCCTGTTCAAGGCCGGACAGGTTGAGCGGCAGCGCTTCAACGGTCAGTGGATCTACTGGCCCATCGAGTCGGGCAAGACCGGCACGACCGTCGCCCGCAGCGCCCAGGTCGAGCTGTGGCAGGCCTTCGTCGACTGGGCCATCGCCAGCGGCCATGCCACGCCCCAGCAGTTCGCCCGCGCGTCGGGCAACCAACAGGCGTTCTCGGCCTTTGCCCGCCGGTTCTTCGCAAAGCAGTTCAGCAGCAGCAGCACGACCCGTCGCGCTGCCTCGACGCGCAAGAGCACGTCGACCCGCAAGAGCACGTCGGCCCGCAAGAGCACCAGCTCGCGCCGCAGCGCCACGACGACCGCACGCAAGACGTCGACCCGTCGTCGGCAGACGCGCTCCACGACCGCCCGCGGCACCCGCACCCTGCGCTTCCAGGGCGGCCGCACGACCAGCACCCGCCGCTACCGCCGGGCTGCCTGATCGAAGCTCAACACTGATCGTCAATGACAACGCCGGCCGAAAGGCCGGCGTTGTTCTTTATCGGACTCGGATCGAAGCAAGAATCGAGATCTCCGCTTCCTCAACCTCCGTAGATGCCCGTCGTCCCGCCGCCCGACGCGGGGCCCGCGTCCGACCCCGCGACCACCGCGCGCAGCACTTCGAGCTGCTCCGCCGCGCGGGTGCGCATGAACACGATGTCCCCGCCGCCGACCAGAACGCGATAGCCCATCTGCATCGCGGTCTTGAGCCCCTCGGGTGACGGCGTGACCGTGCCCGCGGCCTTGCCCGCCTTCAGCGCGGCCTCGGCCGTCGCCTGCATCGCCGCGCGGAGCCGCGGATGCTCCAGCGGCGGCGTGTTGATCGGCACCTCCATCCGCACCTTCATGTCGTCGGGCCCGAAAAAAAGCACGTCCACGCCCTCGACGGCCGCGATCTCTTCGGCGCGATCGACGGCCTCGAGCGTCTCGATCTGCGCCATGACGACGAGCCGCCGCTCCCGGTAGTAGTCCCGCCCGTCCAGGTCGATCACGCGGCGCCCGCCGTAGCTGCGCTCACCCAGCGGCGGAAAGCGCAGCGACTTCACGGCGGCCTGCGCCGCCTCCGCGCTGTTGACCATCGGCACCATGATGCCGGAGGGGCACAGGTCGGCGAAGGGGCCGAGGATTCCCGACTCGTGACCCGGCACGCGCACGACCGCCTCGACGCCGACGATCTCGGCCGCACGGACCTGGTCGAGCGCGGTGCGACAGTCGATCTGTCCGTGCTGACCGTCGATCCAGACCCAGTCCCAGCCGCGGCACATCCCCTCGATGACACCCGCGGAGCCGTACATGACGCCGAGCCCGAGAACCGTTTCACCCGCGTCGATCCTGTCCGCAAGAACGTTTTTGCGCATGGGGCAACCCTTTCCTGGTCCGCGAGTGTCAGGTCCCTGATGGTGAGTGTCAAACGCCTGAACGCCGGCGTCGAACGCGAAACGAAGGGTTATTGGACTCTCTCCGCGCACCGAGCCCGTGGCGCGTCGCGCATCTCGGCGGGAACCTCGGGGACCCCGGCGACCCCGGGAACCCCGGGGAACCTACCGCTCCTCCGCCTTCGGGGCACGGCTCATCAGGCGGCTGATGCCCTCGATCGGGTCGAGATCGCAGAACAGCACGTCGTGCACGGCCTGCGTGATCGGCATTTCCACGCGGTATTTCGCGGCCAGGGTGACCACGGAGCGTGTCGTGGGCACGCCCTCGACGACGTCCGTCATCGACTCGAGCACGTCGTCGAGCTTGCGGCCGCGGCCAAGCTGCTCTCCGCAGGTGCGGTTGCGGCCTGTCGGCGAGAAGCACGTCGTCGCGAGGTCCCCCACGCCCGCAACGCCGGAGAACGTCTCGCGCCGGGCGCCCATGGCCAGCCCCAGGCGGGTGATTTCCGCCAGCCCCCGGGTCAGCAGGGCACTTTTGGCGTTGGTGCCGGCCTGCAGACCGTCCAGAATCCCCGCCGCGAGGGCGATCACGTTCTTCGTGGCCCCAGCCAGTTCGACCCCGATCAGGTCATCGTTCGTATAGACACGAAACCACTGCGTGGTGAAGGTATCCTGTACGGCTCTCGCCAGTGCGGGATCGTCCGACGCCACGGAGACGGTGGCAGGAAGACACCGCGCCAGTTCGTCCGCGACCGAGGGTCCGGACAGCGCGGCGAGTGGTCGGGCCGGCCGATCCGGGTCATCGCGACCCAGGCCGGACGACTGGAGAATATCGGATATAATCTGCGTCGGCCGCTGGTGGGTGGCGTTTTCGATGCCCTTGGCGACGGAAACAATCGGCACGGCCGCAGGAACATGAGGGACCAGTCGTGTCCACACGCCGCGCATGAACTGTGTGGGCACCGCCGACACGATGAGTTGTGCGTCCTTGAAGGCGGACTCGTCGTCGGCGGTCAGTCGAATCGATTCAGGGACCGAATACCCGGGCAGATGCGAGTTGACTCGCGTCTGGATGAGGTTCGCGACATGATCCGCAAACGCGCCCCAGATGGTGACCCGATGGCCCTGGCCTTCCAGGAGCATCGCGCAGACCGTCGCCATCGAACCGTCACCGATGATCGTGATGGATTGGGCCATGGTGGCTTCGCCGCCCGAAGCATGCGCTTCGTGGTGACCCATTATATTACGGAGGATGAAGTCGGCCGACGAGAAAGCCGGCAGGCCCTTAATGACGGAACGGTTTCAGGCCGATCCGAAATGGGGTCAAAGTTGACAGTCATGGACCGGTGCCGGGGGGGCCGGGGCCGATAACGGATCGGCGCCGATCGCAGCGCCTGAAACTTCCAGTTGGGGCCCGGACGCCCCAATCAATGACGTACCCAAGGTGACGTAAATGAATCGGGACGGAAATGTCGAACTGCAGCCGGGGCGCCCGGCAATTGCCCTGGCGACCGCGATGATCGTGGCGGTGTCCCTGCTCGGGACGGCCGGCTGCGAGATGGATCACCTGGGCGACCCCGCCGTCGTCGGGCGGTGGGAGCATACGCCGGTGAAGCTTCCCATCCTCAAGCGCATCGACCTGATCGACGAGCCTGACGTCGAGGTGCCGAACCTCACGAAGGTGATGCCCGAGGATCTCATCGCGGAAGCGACCGACTACGTGATGGGCCCGGGCGACGTCGTGATTCTCTCGGTGTTCGAACTGCTCCGCCCGGGCGCAGAGATGGCGGTCCAGCGGCAGATCGACGACCTTGGCATGTTCCGCCACCCGGTCCTCGGCGACATCCGGATCTCCGGCATGACGGCCCGGGAATCGGAGAAGTACGTGCAGGACCTCGTCGCCCGCAAGGGCATGGTCCGGGACGCGGAGGTCAACGCGCTGGTCGTCCAGGGCCAGCAGAACACCTACAGCGTCATCGGCCCGCCCAACCGGTTCGGCCCGCGCTCGGGCACGTACCTGATCCGCGGCCCCGACTTCCGCCTGCTCGACGCGACCGCCCTGGCCGGCGGCGTCAGCGGACTGGTCAAGAACATCTACGTGATGCGCAAGGCGCGCACCGACCCGAAGGGCGATGCGGCGGACGCCGACGCGCCCGCGACACCCGATCCGACGTCGAGCGAGATCCTGCTGAAGGCCCTCGACGAGAGCCCCGAGCCGGCGAAGTCCCCCGGTTCGGAATCGCCCGGTGACGCCGCGCACCCCGCGCTGGAGAGCAGCCTGGACGGCGGCATGGGATCGGGCTGGGCGGAGATCGACGGGAAGTGGGTCAAAGTGCCCGCGCCGGCGGCGACCGGAGACGGCGGCGACGAAGATGACATGCTCGCGACCACCATGGGCGGCGGCGACCTGCCGGAGGTGGTGCAGCGGGTGATCGAGATTCCCTACCACCTGCTTCGCCAGGGGGACCTGCGCTACAATGTCGTGATCCGGCCGGGCGACATCATCCGGGTGCCCGACCAGGAGGCAGGGAGTGTCTTCATCTTTGGTGCCATCGGACGACCGGGAACGTACGGACTGCCGGGGACCGAGCGCCTCACGCTCAAGCAGCTGGTCGCCGCCGCCGGCGGCTTCGGCCCGGTCGCGATTCCCGACCGCGTCGACCTGGTCAGGCGAATCGGTGACGATCATGAAGCGACCGTCCGGCTGAACCTCCGGCAAATCTTCCACGGGAACGAGCCGGACATCTTTCTCAAGACGGACGACCTGATCAACGTCGGCACGAACCTTCCCGCGACGCCCTGGCTCATCGTCCGCCGCGGGTTCCGGATGACCTACGGCTTCGGGTTCCTGCTCGATCGCAACTTCGGATTCGACGTGTTCGGCAGCCAGAACCGCAACAACTGATGAACCTTCGGCGCGCACATCACGTAGGACCCTGTCGGCCGTCGCCCGCGACGGCGCCATGTCTCGAGCGGATTCCGGCATGACGACCAGCACTGCTGCCACCCAGTTGCCCAGCTCCGCGGCCGACCGGCGCCTGATCACGACGTCCGGCTGGACGTGGATCGCCGTGCTGGCGGGGCTCTTCCTCTACGTGCACTGGTCGTACGTCAACCGGATGATCCACATCGCGACCAAGGCGAGCGGCGGGCTCAACCCGCTCGAGCTGATCATCCACATGATCAAGAACCCGTGGAACCCGGACTGGTCCCACACCCTCGTCGTCCCCCTGATCAGCCTCTACTTCATCAGCCGCAACCGCGACCGCATGGCCGCGACGCGCCCGGCCGTGTTCCTGCCCGGTCTGATCGTCTTCGTCTTCGGGCTGCTCAGCTTCAACTTCTGGACCTATCCGGGCCGCAACGACATGTTCCAGGGCTACAGCATGATCATCACGCTGTTCGGCCTGGCCCTGTTCCTGCTCGGCCCGTCGATGATGCGGCACCTGTGGTTCCCGATCCTCTACCTGGCGCTGTTCGTCAAGATCTCCGACCGCATCTGGGACTCGCTCGCCTGGCGGCTGCAGGGCATCGCCGCGCAGTGCGCCACCGTGCTGCTGCACATCTTCAGCCTCTTCCTCGACTTCGACGTGAACAAGGTCGGCAACAAGATCACGATCGGGTTCATGCAGGACGGCGCGTACCTCGAGCGCGGTCTCGAGGTCGCGCAGGCCTGCTCCGGCCTGCGCATGCTCATGGCGTTCATCGCCCTCGGCGTCGCCATGGCGTACCTGACCGATCGCGGATGGTGGCAGCGCCTGATCATGATCCTGATGGCGGTGCCGATCGCCGTCGCGGTCAACGTCGGTCGCGTGACGATGCTCGGCCTGCTCAACCTCGTCAACGAGGAGATGACCAAGGGCGACTTCCACACGTTCCTCGGCATGCTGATGCTCATCCCGGCCGCGGGCCTGTTCTGGCTGCTGGGCTGGGTGCTCGACCGGATCGTCGTCACCGACCCCACGCAGGCGCAGACCGTGCCGCCGCCGCTGCCGCCGGAGGAGACCGGCGCGCCGCCGATCGACGCGCGCCTCGCCCTCGACGTCGTCAAGGGCGCCGCGGGCGGCGTCCTGCTCTCGGTGCTCATCGGCGTCAACTGCTACCTGATCGTCATGAGCTTCCGCCCGGACATCGGCCTGCAGCTGCTGCAGAAGATCGGCCTCATCGCCGAGGACGCGGGCGCCTCGATGAGCAGCCTGACCCCGAGGCTCCTGCTGGGCGTCGGCGTCATCGCCCTGATCGGCGCGATCGTGGGCTACTGCTGGATGCTCCTGCGGCACCGCGGCGCAGCGCAGGACGGGCGCCGCGGCCTGATCCCCCTGGGCAGCCGCGGCGGCACGATGGCGATGGCCTCGACCGCGGGCATCCTGCTGGCCAGCATCTTCGGCTTCGGCACGGTGCGCGACGCGTACGGCCTCGTGCTCATGAAGGAGCCGGTGAAGCTGCAGAAGAAGCTCTACCAGCTGCGCCGCGACTTCTGGCCCTGGGCGTTCGCCGCCTCGGACAAGGATCTCGGGCCGGAGGAGCTCGAGGTGCTCGGAACCCGCGACTACATCAGCTACCACATGCGGGACCAGGAGATGATGGACGGCGATCGCCCGGTTGGCGTCCGCTGGCACATGGCTTACTACACCGGCAAGCCCGACACCGTCCCCCACGTGCCCGACCGCTGCTACATCGGCGGCGGCGCCTCGGGCGCCGGCAAGTCGACGGTGACGCTGAATCTCGAGGGCAAGGAGTACCGCCGGGTCGAAGGGCAGGTCACCGCCTACTCGGTCCTCGACCGACATCGCGTGTCGATCCCGGACACGACCATCAGCGCGACGATCTTCCGGTATCACGACCCCAACACGCCGGACAGGATCCACCGCGTGCTCTACTTCTTCGTGGCCAACAACAAGTTCCTGGCCAACCCGGACCTCGTCCGCGCGCAGGGCTTTCTTCCGTGGGACCGCTTCAGCTACTACTGCAAGGTGGAGATCGGCCTCGGCCTCGTCGACAGCGACGAGGTGGCCGCCGCCCGCGCGTCGCGGTTCCTCTCCACGATGATGCCTGAAATCATGGCCTGCCTGCCCGACTGGCAGGCCGTCAACGCCACGGTCCCCACGGACGGACCGTCCTCTGCGGAGTAAAAGAAAATGGCTGGCCGGCTCAATACCAAGTTCCTGATCATCCTCGTCGTCGCGGTCGTGATCATTCTCGGCGGCGGTCTCGGGCTCTACGCCCTTGCCGCCTACCGGTCGATCGAGGAGCGCATGACCGAGGCCGACGCGTTCATGGAGGCCGGCGAGTACGCCGCCGCCGCCCGCGAATACGGCAAGATCGTCCACAAGACCAACGACATCGAAGCGCTGAAGAAGTTCTTTGACGCGACCCGCATGGTGAAGGTCGCCTACGGCCCGCCGGCCCACGCCGCGTTCAACCAGCTGCTCGGCGCGATCAACCAGGCGGTGCGCGAGGCGCCGGGCGACGCGGAGATCTTCGCCCGGAACATGGAGATCTACATGCAGCTGGGCCTCGAGCTCAGCCAGATCGGGTCGTGGACCCAGATGTACGACCGTGCCAACCAGACCCTCGAGGCCGCGCCCGACATGATGGTCGCCCGCAAGTACCGCGGCATCGCCCAGGTCAACCGGATGCGCAGCGGCCTGAACCTCGAGGACGTGGAGCGCCGGCTCGCCCGCGAGGATCTCGAGGCCTACCTCGAGCTGAAACCGGATGACGTCGAGGCGATCTTCCACCTGGCCGTCGGCTACATGGTCGAAGCGCAGTACCAGGAAGTGCGCCCGAACGCCGTCGAGTCCGAAGTCCGCAAGCTGCGCGACAAGGGGATCGCCCTCACCGACCAGGCACGGCTGCTCAACCCGCAGGACCCCGGCCGCGGTCTCGACCACATCCGCGTGCTGCTCATGGCCGAGCGCCCCGAGCAGGCCGACCCGATCGTCCGCGAGCTCGAGCAGCAGATGCTGGATCACCCGGGTTCCCGGCGCGACATGCTCATGCTGGTCGACCTGATCGGCCTCACCGAGCCGGAGGAAGAGGAAGACGAGAACCTGCCGAGCGCGGAGAAGCTCGCGGCCACGATGGCGCGGCGCAAGGCCATGTGGGAACGGCGTCACCACGTGCTCGTGTCGGCGGTCGAGGCGCTTCCCGACGACCTGGTCGTCAAGGTGGCCTACGGGCGCAACGTCGCGCAGCGCGGCGATAGTGAAGAGGCCCGGCGCGCGTTCCAGGAGATCGGCGACATCGAGGTGCGCCAGCCCGCCCTCGAGGCGTTCCTGCAGACCCACGCCCAGCAGATGGCGGCGATCAGCCTCGCGAACCTCATCCTGAACGATGCCGAGAAGATCGAGAGGGGCCCCGAGCGCGAAGAGGCGCTCGCGAGCGCCGAGACGATGCTCAAGGAGATGCGCGAGTTCATCGGCGAGGCCAGCGCCCACTACTACCTGCTCTACGGCAAGCTCCACTCCCTGCGCGAGGAATGGATCGACGCGGCACAGCACCTGCGCAAGTCGAACGACCAGTTCCGCGGCGCCAACGCCGAGGTGCTGCTGCGCCTGGCCACGGCGCTGGCCAAGAACAACCAGGGCGGGGCGGCGATCCAGACGCTGCAGCAGCTGCTGGGCATCGAGGGGCTCGAGAACTACAAGCCCGCCCTGTACGAGCTCGTGAAGCTGTTCATCCGTCACAAGCAGTTCGACGACGCGCAGGCGCAGATCGACGCGCTGCTCGAGGACGACCCCGACGACAAGGCGTGCAAGCAGCTGCAGCTCGCGCTGACCAACGCCCGCGGCGACGCGGACAAGACGATCGAGGAGCTGAAGCAGCTCGACCCGGACGATCCGAACCTGCAGCTGCGCATCGCGAGCGTCCTGCTGAACGCCGACCGCACGGTCGAGGCGAAGGCGATCCTGGACAAGGAGTTCGCCGCCCGACCGGACGACGCGACGGTCCTGTCGCTGATCGTCAAGTCCGTCAAGGACAACGAGGAGGTGCTCGGCTACGTCGAGAAGGCGAAGGCCGCGGGTCTCCAGGACCAGTGGGTGCTCGACCTCGAGAAGCAGCTGCGCGGCGAGGCGCAGCCGTTCGACATCGCGATGAGCCGGATCGACGCCCTCGAGGATCCGTTCCGCCAGCACGTCGCCCGGTTCAGCCTCTACCGCCGTTTCAACGAGCGCGAGAAGGCCAAGGCCGAGTTCGCCAAGGCCAAGAGCCTCCAGCCCGAGGATCCGTGGATCATCGAGATGGCCTTCAACCAGGCCGTGGCCGAGGGCGACTGGGTCGCGGCCCAGAAGCTCTCGCAGGACGCGGCGCGGCTGAACCTCGACCGCGCCCAGGGCCTCTTCTACTTCGGCCGTCTCGAACTGGCCAAGGGCGAGTACGCCCGCGCCGCCACCAGCCTTCGCGAGGCGCTGTCCAAGCGGCCCGACTTCGACATGGGATGGCGCCTGCTCGGCGAAGCGCAGCAGGCGGCGCTCGACCCCGGCGCCATCCATTCCTACCGCAGGGCCGTCGAGCTGAAGCCCGACAACATCGATGCGCTGCGCGGCCTGGCGGCGGCGCACGCCGCCCGCGACGAGCATGACCTGGCGCTGGACCAGCTCAAGAAGGCGCTCGACTACGACCCGGACAACCGCAACGTCCGCGCCGCGTACATCGGGTACGTCCAGCGGCACGGCGACAAGGAGGAGGCCCTGACGCTGCGGCGCGAGCTGGTCGAGTCCGACGAGGACGACCTGATGAACCGGCGCCAGCTCGCGCTGCTCCTGGCCGAGCTCGAGAACCACGACGAAGCGAAGACGACGCTCGAGGCGCTGATCGAGAAGGACGGCGTCACGCGGATCAACGTCGTGACGCAGGCCAAGCTGATCGAGATGGCCGGCGACCCGAAGGCCGCCGACGCCCACCTCGAGGCGTACGTCAAGGATCTCGGCGACGACGTGACCATGGACGACTACCTCGTGCTCGGCCGCTTCCGCCTCGACCAGGATCGCATGGACGCGGCCGGCAGCGCGTACAAGAAGGCGATCGGCCTCGAGGACCCGGGAACCCGGCCCGCGACCCGCGAATGGGCGGCGCGCCTGTTCACCGCGAACGATCTCGAGAAGGCCGGTAAGCTCTACGAGCAGCTCTACGAGCTGAACCCATCGGACCGCTCGAACACCTACCGCTACATCGAGCTGCTGCTGCGCAGCGACGTCGACAAGGCCGCGAGCCTCCTCGAGAAGCTGATGGAGGACCAGGGTCCCGACGACATGGCGTGGCTGCTGCAGTCGCTGGTCTACAGCCGGCGCGGCAAGCTCGACCAGGCGCTCGAGTCGCTGGACCAGGCGATGAAGCTGGCACCGGACCGGGCCGTCATCCACGTGCAGCGCGCCCAGCTCTACGCATCGATGAACCGGGTCGGCGAGGCGCAGTCGGCCGTCAACCGCGCCCTGCAGCTCGCCCCGTCGAATATGCAGGCCCGCCTGCTGTTCACCCAGCTGCTACGGGCGACGGGCGAGAAGGACGAGGCGATCAACGAGCTGCTGCAGATCCTCAAGGGCGACAACGAGCTGCCCGACGCGCGGCTGCAGCTCGCCGGCCTCTACGTCGAGACCGAGCGGCTGCTGCAGGCGCGGCGCGTCCTCGACGAGTCGATGGAGATGTTCCCCGAGGACTGGCGCTGGCCCTACCAGCTCTCGAAGCTCGACCGGCGCGAGGGCCGGCCGACCCGCGCGGCGCAGCGCCTGAAGAAGGCGTTCGAGCTCGGGCCGACCGCCGACCTGCTCAGCGAGCTCGTCGTCGCGCAGATCATCGCCAAGCGGCCCGAGGAAGCGCTCGACACGCTGCGCGACAACCCCGAGTGGGTCGAGCAGTACCCGCTGCTGAACTCGCCGCGCGGCTGGGCCCTCGGCGAGCTGGACCGGCTGCCCGAGGCGACGCAGGCGTTCAAGAAGGCGATCGGCGTCTGCCAGAGCCTGCGGCAATTGCGCATGGTCGCGGGCCAGATGGCCCGCGCGATGGGCCCGTCGAAGGCCTCCGAGGTGCTCGAGTCCTCGCGCAACGACGACAACGAGATTCTCGTCACCTTCGTGCTGGCGCAGTTCGACCTCGACGACCACAATTTCAATTCGGTCGTCGAGCGCCTGCAGGCCATCGAGGGCAAGGTCGGCATGGACTCGCAGTACCGCCATCGCCTCGACGACATGCTGTCGATCGCGCTGCACCAGGTCGGCCGCTACCCGGAGGCCAAGGCCGCCTACGAGCGGCTGATCGCCCAGAACCCGGGCGACATCCAGTCGCTGAACAACCTCGCCTACCTCGTGGGCGAGAACCTCGGCGACCCGCAGGGCGCGCTCGTGTACATCCGCAAAGCCGTGGAGAGGCTGCCCAACAACGCCCAGATCCTCGACACCCTGGGCTGGATGCTGTTCCTCGCCGATCAGAAGACCGAGGCCGAGCAGACGCTGAGAAAGAGCGTCGACGTCGCCAAGATGCCCGCCAACTGTTACCACCTCGCGCACGTTCTGGATGATCTGGGGGTCGCCGGAACGCGCCAGGAGGCCATCGACTGGGCCAGGCGCTCCAAGCGCCTGGCCGAACGATTCCAGGACCGGAACATCCTGGAGAAGGCCACCGAACTGCTGGAGCGACTCGAACCAGACGGAAGCAACCCATGAGCCAGAGCCCGACCCCGATCACTCCGCCGTCCGCGACGCCCCGGCCCAGCCGGTTCACGCCGCTCGATCCGCTGCGCATCACCCGCCAGTACACCTGGCTCTGGGTGATCATGGGCACGATCGGCATCGGCCTCGGCATCCTCGCGACGGTGCTGTTTCAGATCTTCATGCCCGAGTACACGTCGAAGTCGACGCTGCTGGTGTCGGCCGAGCTTCAGGACGTGTTCGCCCCGACGATCGACCCGTCGGGCATCCAGGAGCGCCAGGACGCGCTGAGCACCTTCATGCTCAACCAGGTGCTGCGCATCCAGTCGCAGCAGGTGCTCGACCGCGCGCTGGAGAGCCAGAAGGTCAAGAACACCGAGTGGTTCAAGAAGTTCCCGCGCAGCTCGCGCGACGCGTTCGAGAGCCTGGCCGAGGATCTCACGGTGAAGGTGCTCCGCGGCTCGTCGCTCATCGAGGTCGCGTTCAGCGGGCCCGAGGAGGAGGACATGGCGACGATCGTCGACGTCGTCAACAAGTCGTTCCTCGAGCAGTACCGCATCGACCTGCGCAACCGGCAGACGAACGTCCGCGTCATGATGAGCCAGGAGCTCCACCGCGCCCGCGAGGAGCTGGACGAGATCGAGAAGGAGCTCGAGGCGTACCTCCAGGAGCACGACGTGCCCCGCCTGGACACGAAGGGCACCGAGGCGCACATCGCCTACGAGAAGCTCGCCGAGCGGCGCATCCTTCTCGAGCTGACGTTCGAGCAGATGCAGCAGCAGTACGCCGAGCTGCAGCGCGACCTGCAGGATCCGCTGTTCAACGAGCGGCCCGAGATCTCCGCCTCGCGCGACCTGGATCCGAAGCTGCAGGCCCGGATCGCCCAGCTCGAGCAGATGGAGCAGGGCCGCGCGCTGCTCGCGCTGCGCCTGGGACCGAACCACCGCATGATGAAGCAGTTGGACGAGGACATGTCGGTCGTGCGCGCGGGCATCAACAAGATGCGCGACGAGATGATCCGCTCGAGCAACCAGTCGATCCTGACCGGGGCCCAGCGCAACATCGAGCGCATCTTCCTCCAGATCGAGTCACTCAAGCCGAAGCTGGACGAGGCCCGCGAGAACATCCGCGAACTCGACTCGAAGCTGTCCGAGTACGCCCGCATGGGCGAGCGCCGCGAGGCCGTGCAGAGCCGCTACGAGCGGGCCGAGGAGTTGCTCGAGGACATCCGCGTCCGCGAGCTTCGCCCGGAGAACATCCGCATCCAGGTCCAGCAGCAGCCGACCATCGCGGAGCTGACCTTCCCGCGCTACTTCACCATGGTCCCCGGCGTGACGCTGCTCGTGCTGGTCCTCACCGCCAGCCTCGTGTTCGTCAAGGAGACACTCGATCAGCGCATCAAGAGCCCCTCGGACCTCGCGCTCGTGCCCGACGCGACGCTGCTCGGCGTCATCCCGTCGACCACCGAGGACCCGACCGGACCCGAGTCGGTGGAAGGGATCGTGCACAAGGACCCGACCGGCCTCATCGCCGAGGCGTTCCGGCAGGTGCGCACCGAGATCCTCTCGAGCATGGACCGGCGCGGCTACAAGTCGCTGATGGTCGTCGGCGCTCAGGCCGAGTGCGGCACGTCGGCGATGGTCGCGAACCTCGCCGCGAGCATCACGTTCAACGGCCGCAAGGTCGTGGTGATCGACGCGAACTTCCGGCGGCCCGCCCAGTGCCGGCTGTTCGGGGCGCAGACGACCCCGGGCCTCGTCGAAATCCTCAAGGGCGAGGTGACGCTCGAGGAGGCGATGGTCCACTACGACGACCCGAAGCTCGACGTGATCCCCGCGGGCGACAGCCTCACGGCCCCGCCCGAGATCCTCGAAAGCGACGCGTTCCGCAACCTGCTGGCCCGGATCGAGAACGAGGCGGACGTGATCCTGATCGACGCGCCGCCGGCGCTGGTCGCGTCGGACAGCAAGCTGCTCACCAAGCAGGTCGACGCCCTGGTGCTCGTGATCCGGGCCAAGAGCGAGAAGCGCGGCATGGTGTCGCGCATCCTGCGCGAGCTGGACGGCCAGCGCGCGGACCTGCTGGGCGTCCTGCTCAATGGCGTCAAGTCGAGCACGGGCGGCTACTTCCGAAAGAACTACCAGGCCTTCTACCGCTACCGCCAGCACGGCAAGCGCGACAAGCCGGAGGACGAGCCCACCGAGTCGGCGCCTGAGCCGGCCGAAACGGAAGAGAAGTGACCCGGCCGCGATTCGTGGCGCCGCGGGGGCGCCCGGCGGCCGCGATGCATGCGAAGCGATCGGCGAGAAGGCGCGAGCACGGCCCGACCACGGAAGGTCGCAGGCCGGCGCGGTAAGTCGAGATGAACGCACAGTCGACCGAAATCTCGATCAGCTCGGTGCTCTCGCCGTACTTCATCGTCTTCCTCGCCGCCTGGTTCGTCACGATCGTGACGACCCCCCTGATGCGGATGCTGGCCGTCCGGTTCGGCGTGGTCGACCTGCCGGACAAGGACCGCAAGAACCACCTCGAGCCCGTCGCCTACCTCGGTGGCGTCGCGATCTTTCTCGGCTGGATGGCCGGGATCGTCGGCTGCTGGTGGGTCACCCCGCACCTGCCCGAGCGGCTGGAGATCCAGCACGTCCAGTTCCCCGTGACCATCATCATCGGGGCCGTGATCATCACGGTCGTCGGCGTCATCGATGACGTCTACGGCATCGTGCCGCGGGTCAAGCTCGGCGGCCAGCTCTTCGCGGCCGCGATGATCGCCCAGACGCACCTGGGCGAGGCGTTCGTGCGCACGACCCTGCGCGTGCTCCAGATCCACGACCCGCACCTTTTCATGGGCTATCACCTCAGCTACGTGCTGGGCGCGGCGGTCATCGCGCTGATGGTGCTGGGCGCCTGCAACGCGGTCAACCTGCTGGACGGCCTGGACGGGCTCGTGACGGGCGTGCTCGCGATCTCCTGCGTCGGTTTTCTCATCATCTCGGTCCACGTCGCGATCAACATCTCCGGCACCGGCGGCGGCGCGATGCGGGCGCAGTACCTGACCGACCCCGTCCGCATCGTGATGTGCCTGGCGATGCTGGGGGCGCTGCTCGGGTTCCTGCCGCACAACTTCAACCCGGCGAACATCTTCATGGGCGACGCCGGATCGCTGCTGCTGGGCTACCTCTGCGCCACGACGATCCTGCTGTTCGCCCACGCCTCGAAGCACGGCCCCATGCTCGTGACGGCGGCGATGATCGTGTTCGCCCTGCCGATCACCGACACCGCCCTGGCGATCTTCCGGCGGATCATCGCCCGCCAGCCGATCTTCCGCGGCGACGACCGTCACCTGCACCACCAGTTCGTGCGGAGCTTCGAGCAGCTGGGCTGCGGCTCCAGCCTGAGCATCAAGCTGGCCGTCGCGTCGATGTACGTCCTCGCCCTGATCTTCGCCGCCCTCGGCTGCGCCCTGGTCTACGTCCGATGGCGCTTCGTGATCGGCGTGTTCGTCGTCATCTTCGGCTTCGTCATCGTGATGGGTTACAAGTCCGCGCGCAAGCAGCTGATGATGATCCGAGCCGAGCAGGGCGTCGCCCGCGACGAAACGCCCTCCGCGGCCCCGGCGCCGCCCCCGGACGACGTGGTCGGCCCGGCCCAGGATCCCCAGGCCACCGGTCACTGAGTCGGCGCCCGCGGCTTCATCGCCACGAAAGCCACGACAAGCTACGAGCGGAGAGCGCCGAGATCCGTCGGTCCCTTCGACGAGCTCGCGGTTCAACTGTCGGACCACGACTCGAGTCTGTCTGCAATCCGCTTCTGGTGGCTCTGGGTGGCGATCGCGACACGCGGCGCACCAGGCCACCCTGATCGACTTCCAGCGCATCGCATGCTGAACGATCCGTCGCGGCACGACGTACGGATCAGTGCGGGCAGCACGTGTCGTCACCTTCCTCTTTCGCCCGCGCATTGCCGGCAGTTCTGCGGAGAACACCCATGGCCCGCCGGGCCGATGCCCGAACCCTGATCATCCTCGTCGGCGGCGTCGCGCTGCTTGCCGTCATCGGCCTGCACGAGCTGATGATGTATCTCCGATTCCAGAGGGCCCTGGATGACTACGAGGAAATCCAGCTCCTGATGACCCAGGACCTCGACGCCGCGGCGTCCCTCGTGGCGGACCTTCTGGCATCGAACGGTCCTGCCGTCAGGACCCTCCAGCTGCAACGCGAAATCGCCATGCGCCGCGAGGATCTCGACACGGCGCTCGCAGCGACGACAGGGACGATCCAGCTGGCCCCATATGACCCCGAAGCGCACTTGCGACACGCCCGGCTCCTGGCCGAGGTGGGGCGGCCCGCCACCGCGCGCCTTGCCGCCTGCGAGGCCCTCGCGCTGGCGCCGGGCCATGCGGGCGCACGCGCGCTGCTGCGCCAGGTCGAGCACACGATTCGCCAGCCTTCATCGCAGATCAGCGCTCTGACGCGCGAGATCAGCAGCGGGCGCGAACGGCCGCGGTCCCGCCGAGTGCTGATCAACCTTCTGATCGAATCCGGTCAAACGGAACAGGCGCGCCTCGAGGTGGAACGGACGATCGTGGCATTCCCCACGAACTGGCGATGGCATCATGCGCAGTCGAGGGTCGAACGATTGCAGGGCCGTTACACGGACGCGGCGTACAGCCTCAGAACCGCGATCGAACTGCATCCCACGGCCCGGCTGTTCGACGAGCTGATCGACACGCTCGTGGTCGCGAACTTCTCAGGCAGGTCCCAGATCGTTCATGAGCACGCGCAATGGCTCGCGATGCAGGGAACGCCGTCGGAACGGGCGTTCATGAGGGCCGTCGCCAACTGCCGGAAGCTGCCGGAGCTGCGCCCCGTGGTGCGCCGGATGGTCGAGATGATGGGTTCGTCCCGAGCCGCTCGACTCCTCGAGACCCACCAGCGCCACGACCGGTCCGTGGCGGTGACGATGGTCCTCGCCCGGTTCGAGCTGGATGACAACGACTTCGATTCGGCGCTCCACCTGCTGCAATCCATCGCGGGACAGGTGCCCATGAACGCCTCGGACCGCCGCCCTCTGGACGAAATGCGCCGGGTCGCGCTGCGCGGCGCGGGCCGGGTCGCCGAGGCCGCAGCCGTCGGCCGGCGCAACCGGGCGCGTTACGGGTCGGCCGCGACCGCGACCGACGTAGCGCGGCCACCGCAGGGGCGCGACGTGTTCCTGAAGGCGGTGACGGACATGGCCGCCGCGGCCGGCGACAACCCCGATGAGCTCGGAAAGCTGGGATGGCTCCTGTTCCAGAGGCGCAGGGTCGCCGAGGGGACAAGGCTGCTCACACGAAGCGTCGAGCTGGCCGAGACACCGGAGAACTGCCTCTATCTCGCGTACGCGTTGAACCGTCGCGGCACCAACGAGTCCCGCTCGAACGCCCTGAAGTGGGCGCGCCGCGCTCGGGACCTGGCGCACCCGAATCGGGATCGCGACCTGCTGCCGCGGATCCGGGCGCTGCTCGAACTGCTGACGCGCCAGAAACCTGAAGACTCAGTGCAGCGATGGTGATCACGATGACTGGTTCGCCAGGCCGAAGACCCTCAGGCGCCCAGACCGGTCTCCCCGACCCGTCAGGCCCGATAACCCGGTGCGGACCGGCCCCGTCGGCCCCGGCCACCGATTGCAACGGGCGGGGCCCTTGCTACAATGTCCGGCTGCTCTGTCCGCTACCGTCCCGCGATCCCCGGCGCTGCCGGCCGCGGGCGGATGATGACGCCCCACGGACCATCGCGCGAGCGACCGTCACGGCCGAATCGGCAGTCGAGTCGCCTGCGCACGTACGACGCCTGAGGAGACGTTCCATGGCCTCATTGGTCAAAGACCTCGTCGAAGCTGGCATTCACTTCGGTCATCGTTCCACGCACTGGAACCCGAAGATGAACCCCTACATCTTCGGCAAGCGCAACCGCATTCACATCATCGACGTCAAGGAGACCATCAAGGGCCTGCTGCTGGCCCGCAAGTTCCTCACCGGCGTCGTCTCCCGCGGCAAGGACGTCCTGTTCGTCGGCACCAAGCGGCAGGCCCGCAACGCGATCGAGTCGAACGTGCGGCCGACGCAGATGCACTGGGTCACCGAGCGCTGGCTGGGCGGCACCCTGACAAACTTTCGCACGATCCGCGAGCGGCTGAAGCGCCTGGAGGAGCTGGAGGAGCTCGACCAGACCGGCCAGATCAACAATTACTCGAAGAAGATGGAAAGCCAGCTCCGCCGGGAGCAGACGAAGATCCGGCGGAACCTCGACGGCATCCGCAACATGACGAAGCTCCCCGGGGCCCTGGTGGTGATCGACGTGAACCATGAGAGCAACGCGGTGAAGGAAGCCCGCAAGCTCGGGATTCCGACCGTCTGCCTCATCGACACCGACAGCGACCCGGAGTTCGCCGACATTCCCATCCCCGGCAACGACGATGCGATGCGTGCCATCGAGGTCATCGTCGACCAGCTCTGCCGAGCGATCATGGAGGGCAAGAACGCGCGGCAGGTCGCCGCAGAAGGCCGTGACGCCTCCGACACCGACCAGTCCGGCGCCCCGCGCCGCAGCTCCCGCGCGATGTTCCGCGCCGACGGCTCGCCGTCCGACGGCGCGTCGGAGACCGAGACGCCTGACGCCGGCGCCGCGGACAAGCCGGCCGAGGACTCGGCAACCGTGGGCAGCGTCAGCTCCCCCCCGGGTCAGCAGGCCCAGGCCTGACTCGGCAGCCGGGGGACTGACCGAACACGATGCACAGGATTCCTCGCCGCGCTGCCAGGGCGGCCGGCGGCAACCGGTTCCACCCCACGTTCACGGAGACGCCACCATGGCGATCAGCGCCAAGGATGTAATGACCCTCAGACAGCGCACCGGCGTCGGGATGATGGAGTGCAAGACCGCGCTCCAGGAAGCCGACGGTGACATGGAAGCCGCGATCGGCCTGCTCCGCGAAAAGCTCAAGGGCGACATGGAGGAGCGATCCGATCGCCAGGCGTCCGAAGGCGTCATCGCGATCGGGCGCAACGACCGATCGGTGTCGATGGTCGAGCTGCTCAGCGAGACTGACTTCGCGGCCCGCAACGAGACGTTCGTCGAGACGGCCCAGAAAATCGCGGACCTGGTCCTCGACGGCCCCGACGGCCAGCAGGAGGCGTCCGACGCCATCAGCGCGCTGGTCGACGACCTGAGGATCACGATCAAGGAGAACATCTCGCTGGGCCGCGCGGTCCGGATGTCCGGCTCGGCACTCGGCTCCTATCTCCACCACGACCGCCAGTCCGGCGCGCTCGTCGTGGGCGAGGGCGAGTTCTCCGACGCGCTGCTGACCGGCCTGTGCCAGCACGTCGTCGCGGCGGTGCCGCCGATGGTCCCGGCCCCCCTGGCGGTCGACGAGAGCGGGATTCGGGCCGAGGTGCTCGCCGAGCAGAAATCGAAGCTCGAGGCCGAGGCCCGCGAATCGGGCAAGCCCGACAGCATCATCGAGAAGATGATCGTCGGGAAGATCCGCAAGTGGGTCGCGGACAACACGCTGCTCGGACAGACCTACATCCGAGAGCTGGACGCGAAGAAGCCGGTCTCTCACTACCTGGCGAAGGGCGCGACGATCACGTCCTTCGTCCGCTTCAAGATCGGCGACTAGGGGAAGTTCTCGCCGCGCGGTTCGCCGGTCGCGATACGCCGGCGAACCCCCGAAATCGCAGATCAAGCGTTCTCGACGGACATGAACTGGCTGCGCCGCGGCCCGGACGTGTCGTGATCGTCGGTGACGTAGCGAGCGCTGCTGAGCTGGTCGATCGGCAGCGCGGGAGCGCGCCCCATCACGAGATCGGTGACGACCTGCGCCGTCGCCGGCATCTGCATCATCCCGCTCGCCGCGTGCCCCGCGGCCCAGAGATACCCGCCGGACGCGCGATGATCCGGCCCGATGGTCGGCAGGCTGTCGGGCGACGTCGGGCGCAGTCCCGACCAGATGTCGAGCACGGGGCTCTCGGCCATGATCGGCATGAGGTGCTGCACGATGCTGCCCAGGAAGCTGATCCCTTCGGGCGTTCGCTTCTTGACGAAGCCCCAGTCGTCGTGGGTGGCGCCGACCACGACGCGCCCTTCGCTCCGCGGCGTCGCGTACCCGATAGCGCCGGCCCGGCTGACGTTGTGGCGAAGTCCACCGGGCCTGCCGGCGATCGCCATGATCTGCCCGTGCATGGGGTAGACGGGCAGCGTGAGCTCCGTGTCGATGCCCCCGGACCACGCGCCGCACGCATTGACGACGACTGCGGCGTGGAACGATTCGTGTCCACTGCGGACCCCGACGATCCGGTCCCCGTCCCGGATCAGCGCGCCCACGGGGTGGCCTTCGTGAATGCGCGCGCCCGCCTGGGCGGCCGCGACGGCGACGGTGGCCGTGAAGCTGCGGGCGTCGAGATAACGGCCGCCCGGCATCCAGCCGGCGGCGACGACGTCCGGCGGCAGCTGCGGCTCGCGTTCCCGGGCCTCCTCGGCCCCGAGCATCCTTGCCTCGATGCCGCCGGCGGTCTGGGTGTCGATCCGCTCGCGGAGCACCGGGACCTCGTCGGGGTCGCGCGCGATCACGAGATGGCCCTCGCCGCCGTACCCGATGCGCCGGCCGGTCCGGTCGAAAAGCTCGTCGTCGAGGCGGTCGTACAGCCGCCGAGACAGGTCGGTGGCGCTGCGGAACCACGGATCGCGCTGGGGGCACGACTCGGCGCCGACCATCCCGGCGGAGGCCCACGACGCCTCCCGACCCACCGCGCCCTTGTCCAGCAGCGCGACCGAGCAGCCCTCGAGCGCCAGGAAATACGCCGTCGTGCACCCGCAGGCGCCGGCGCCGATCACCAGCACGTCTCTTGTCTTCCTGCTCTGCATGGCCGACTCCTTCACCTGGAAACGACGTGAATTGTAAGCCGCGCGCATGGCCGTAACAACAACGATTCCTCTGAATGAACCGAGTTCGTCTTACCTTCACGCGATGTATTCGCAAGACCGCCAACGTGTTTTTGTGTTCAATTTCTCATCACATAACGTTCGTCGTGTCGATCAGGGTGAAACGCCGCAGTGCAGCGTCACGCACCACTGAGACGCCAACTTGATTGAATGTGTCAAGAGCAGGGGACGATCAGCCGATAAAAAATTTGCGTTGGATCACAAAATAGTTGTTGACTTGAACTTACAGTTTCGATTAAATGTGCCGCAGGCTCCGTGGTAATCAAACAAGGGAATAACGCCATGGCAAAGAAGAAATCGGCCAAGAAGAAGGCCACTCGCAAGAAGAAGGCCACCAAGAAGAAGGCCACTAAGAAGAAGGCCACTCGCAAGAAGAAGGCCACCAAGAAGAAGGCCACTCGCAAGAAGAAGGCCACCAAGAAGAAGGCCACTCGCAAGAAGAAGGCCACCA
>NYZC01000330.1 GCA_002686995.1 Phycisphaeraceae bacterium
CGAACGTCCTGGCCCATCCCCGAGACGTCGCCGCCGATCGATCGGGAAACGTCTACGTCCTCGGGGCCGGAATCGGCAACGTCTTCCGCATCGATCCCGCCGGCTTGGTCTGCCTGGACGTGGGCGCGTCGGCCGGCGGCTTCACGATCGATCGATCCGCCTCACGCGGCGCGTCGGAGCGGTTCTCCGCGAGATCGCGAAGCACGTCGGACAGGCTGCTTCCAGGTGAGCTCATGGGCGGGTTCTGCGGTGGCGCGGCCGGCGCCGCGTTCCGGAAGTCGCGGCACTGCGGGCGCCGCGGCTGCCGACGAGCTCGACATGGACGTGCTCGATCTTCATGCCGATCTCGGATTCGATGCGCCCGAGCAGATCGGGTCCGATCCGGTCAAGCACCTCGCGGCTGAGACGATCGGGCACGTCCGTGATCTCGCCCGTTCGCGGACAGCGGACGTGCAGGTGGTCGTGCACGGTCGCGTCGTAGCGCGAGGAGCCGCCGCCCGGACGGCGCCCGCCGGAGGGCGGCAGCTTGTGGGCCAGGCCCACGGCGCAGAACTTCTCGAGGGTGTTGTAGACCGTGGCGAGGCTCAGGGCGACGTGCCCGCCCTGCAGCTGGTCGTGAAGCTGCTCGGCCGTAGGATGGCTCCGGGTGGCGCAGAGCGCCTCGAAGACCACGCGGCGCTGCTGCGTGCATCGGACGTTGAGCGGGGCGAATCGGCTCTGTATCGGATCCTGGGTCGCCTGGGTCTGCTTGGCGGGCATTGCTGTTCTCGCATTTCCCGGTGCCGTCCCGGACCGGAGGCATAGTCTAGGGGACGAAACCCGGGGGGCAAGGGGGTCTGGGGCCTGGATTCCGCGGACAAGTCATCCTGAGGCCAGCGCGTTCGCACGCGGGACTCGCACTCGAAGGCACCCCCTCCGATCGGATCGCCAGTCCGATTCCTCCTAATCGAGACGTCGCCAGACGTCGGCGGGAGTCACGACGCCTCGTGCCACGGGGGGGCAAACGGGGTCTGGCCCGATCCTGTTTGGCCCGATCCTGTTTGGCCCAATCTTGTTGCTCCGAAGTGCGTTCAGGCGCTTGCCGACTCCTGGCCGAGTACGGCCCGGCTCGGCAAGCGTCCGGAGATACGGAACAATGCAAACAGCAATCACCGGGGCTGACCTCGGGTCCGGCCCCGATTTCTCGGCACCCGGAGATGAAAGGTCCGCTCGTCCTCGCCGTCGTCCTTCGTCCTCGATATTCAGCTCGGCGTGGAGGCCTTCCGAAGCGTCGCCCGCGAAGGAATGGATCGGCCTCTTGATGACCCGGGCGCGTGCCTCTGATGTCTGGCGACTTCAGCTACGGGCTCCGCGGTTCTCCCCGCCCCCCGAACGCTACACTAGGCCGCATGGCCCGGAAGCGCCTGACTTACGCCGATGCCGGTGTGGACATCGACGCCGGGGAACAGGTGGTCGACGCGATCAAGCCGCTGATGCGCCGCACCTACGGCCCGCGGGTGCTCGGCCGGCACGGGGGCTTCGCGGGGTGCTTCCGCCTCGACTACAACGAGCGGCTTTTCAAGCGCAACTACCGCGACCCGGTCCTGGTCAGCTGCACCGACGGGGTCGGCTCGAAGGTGCTGCTCGCGGTGAAGATGCGGCGTCTCGACACGGTCGGTCAGGACCTCGTGGCGATGAACGTGAACGACATGCTCGTGCAGGGGGCCGAGCCGCTGTTCTTCCTCGACTACATCGGTGTGCACAAGGTCGTGCCGGACCAGGTGGCGCAGATCGTCAAGGGCGTCGCCGACGGATGCCGTCTCTCGCGGTGCGCGCTGCTGGGTGGCGAGACGGCCGAGCTGCCCGACCTCTACCGACGCGGTGACTTCGATCTCGCAGGCTTCGCGGTCGGCGTGTGCGAACTTCGCCGCATGGTCGACGGCTCGCACTGCGCCGCCGGCGACGTGATCCTCGGCCTCTCGTCGAGCGGCGTGCACTCCAACGGCTACAGCCTCGTCCGCGCGATCGTCCGCAAGGCGCGGCTCGATCTCCGCAAGCGCTACACCGAACTCGGCGAGGATCGCAGCCTCGGCGAGATCCTGCTGACGCCGACGCGCATCTACACCCGCGCCATCTGCGCGATGCTCGCCGCGTACCGGGTGAAGAAGCCGGTGCGGTCGATGAGCCACATCACCGGCGGCGGCCTGCCGGGCAACGTGATGCGCACGCTGGGCAGCCACCTGAACGCCCGCATCGAGCGCGGTTCGTGGCCCGTGCCGCCGATCTTCGACTTCCTCGCGCGCCACGGCGACGTCGACGACGACCAGATGCAGCGCGTGTTCAATCTCGGCGTCGGGTACATCTGCGTCGTGCGCCCGCATTTCGCCGACGCGGTGGCGCACCGCCTCGAGCGCGAGGGCGAGACGGTGCGGGTCATCGGAAAGGTGGTCCGCGGCACCGGCCGGATGATCATGAATTGAGCCTTTTCCGGGCGTCCGGCCGGAATTGCCTTGAGTCCGTGCGACGTCCCGTTATTATTGGGCGTTGTTCGATTCCGCATGGTCCGGGACGTGTCGAGATTTCGCAACGTGAGCCGTAAATTACTGACAATTAAAGAGATATACTTAACCGTCGCGGCCGCACCCGCCCCGGATGTCGCCCGGCCGCGACAGGCCGCCCAAACGGAACCGGCCGCCCCCGGAACGCGGCACGCGGCGGCGCAGCGTAAGTTGTTATTCTGAAAATACTTGACTACAATATCCCGACTCCGGGCCAAACTTCGGCCCGGTCTGGCAATCTTCTTGTGGCAGTGTGATCCAATGTTGAGCGGTCACGCCACAGGGGAGAACGAATCGATGAACGAGAACGAATTTCAAGCAAAACTCGGCGAGCTGATGAAGGAAATCTCCACGCTGCCCCAGGCGGAGCGCGAGAAGCTCACGGCCATGGCGGCGAAGACGCAGGAGCGTCACCGCAAGCTGCGCAAGACGGTGCACGATCTGCAGGAGAGCCTCGACTACCTGCGCCTCGCCATCAAGTACCTCGTGTTCGACCTCGAGGCGACGCGGCGCGAGAACAGCTACCTGCGCAAGATCCTCGAGCAGGATCGCACGGGCGGCGGCCCCGACGACGACGAGTTCGGCACTGAGTTCGGCGGCAGCAGCGAGTAAGCGGCGCACGCCCGGGATCAACCCATCGAACGCCAACGGGCACCCTCGTGGTGCCCGTTTTTTTGTTTGTGTTACCATCTGACTTTCCCTTTTTTCCTACAAGGATTCATTGATGAATCTTTCCTTTGATCCCACGCTGTCGTCACTTCTCGGGTCCGCCGACACGCACGATCCTTCCGTCGTGTCGCCGCGACTGGCCGTCGCGCCGCCCTACCAGCGGTACCGCGAGATGACGATCGACGAGCTCCTGCTGGAGAACCGCGTCATCTTCCTCGTCGGCGAGATCAACCACGCGTCGGCGACCGGGGTGATCATGCGGATGCTCTACCTTCAGAACCAGAAGAAGGACATGGACATCAACCTGTACATCAACTCGCCGGGCGGCGGGGTCGACGACACGCTGGCGATCTACGACACGATGCAGTACCTGAGCTGCGCGGTCGCGACCTACTGCGTCGGCCGGGCCCAGTCGGGCGGCGCGATCGTGCTCGCGGCGGGCACCAAGGGCAAGCGATACATCCTCCCGCACGCCCGGGTCATGATTCACCAGCCCTACGGCGGCGTCACCGGGCAGACGACCGACGTGCAGATCCAGGCCGAGGAAATCCTCAAGAACAAGCAGCAGCTCAACGACATCCTGGCCCACCATACGGGCAAGACGAGCGACCAGATCGAGCAGGACAGCGAGCGCGACCGTCACTTCTCGGCCGATGAGGCGAAGGAGTACGGACTCGTCGACGAGATCCTCGGCAGGCCGAAGCCGCGGTGAGTTGGTGTTCAGCGTGAGGCGACGCACGGGCCGGCGTTCTGAAGGCCGCTCTGTCATCTCACCTCTCGCAGGCGCAGCCCGCGCTCTTCTCACTCAAACGGTCCCCAGATCAGCGTCGGATCGTGGCGCGCGTACCAGGGAGACGCGACGGTGGTCACATCCGCAACGCCCGGGCCGCGCAACCGGCGCACCTGTCCGTCCGCGAACAGCAGGTTGATCGTCGCATCGGGGTGACGGTCGCGAGCGAGGTTCCCGCCGGAGCCTGCCGGGTTGTTCGGCTGCGCGTACGGGACGTTCACCTGCGGCTCGGTCAGCAGCGGCGTCGACATGGCGCGCGGAATCGTGTCCGCACGGACGTGCGCAGGCGGATCTCCCGGATAGGGAAACGACCCCGATCCGTCCACGACGTTGTTCATGGCGTAGTGAAACGCGTTGCGGCGCGACGCCGAGTGCTTGCGATCGACAGCGATGAGCGACGGGCAGTACCAGATCCACGACTCGCGGTAGCCGCCGTGCTCGGGCTCGTCGCTGCCGTCGTAGATGCGCCCATATCTCGGCGCGCCGACGTACGGCGGCAACTCGTTGTACCAGGCGCCGGCAGCGCGGTTCCGCGCCGGTCCCGGGGCGCCCGCAACGACGCGCGGCAGGTGACCGTCGTACTCGAGCGCGTAGGACAGGAAGGCCACGCCCCACTGCCGCAGGCCCGCGACGCAGTGCAGGGCGCGGGATTGATCCCGCGCGCCGCGCACGGCCGGCAGCGCCAGGCTGACCAGCACCGACACGATTGCGAGCGCGACGAGCACCTCGACGAGCGTCACGCCGCGGCGCGCCGCCCTCCTTGGAACCGGGCGATGCATGTCCGGGCTTCCCTGATCGGCTTCATGATCGGCGTGCCAGATGAACCACCACGGCGACGGCCCCTTCCCGTCGCGTGCCAAAGGTTATCGCGGTTCGAGAGGCCGGTGTCCGCTCAGGCGCATCGGGCGCAAAAAAATGGCGGCCTTAATAATGGCCGCCGAATGAGTGCCCTTTCTGCCTTCCGTGTTGTCGCCTCTCCGCTCCGCTTTCTCCCGCCTCACCTCTCCAATGCGCCGCCCAGGCCAAACCTCTCCTTCAGTTCCTTTCGGCCGGCCTGGCTTTCAATCCCTCCAGTCGCTTCGTCCCCTTCGCACCCGTCCGGCTTCGATGCTTTCCGCCCGCTCCATCATCCTCCTGTGCTCTCGCGTCGCTTACACTGCTTCGACCGGGGACATTGACCTCGTTCACGCTTCACGGCGCCGCCACATCATCGCCGCGCCGACCAGGATCAGCGCGAGCGTCGCGGGCTCGGGAATCGATTCTGAAAATTGCGCCTCCGCCGACTTCGCGGCGGGCTCGACCTCGAACAAAAGACCATTGAGTCCGTCTGGCGATCGGTTGACGAGCTTCGCCGCGCGATCGCTCGGGGGCGCCGCCCACTGCTCGGTCACTTCCGCACTATCGTTCAGCAGGTCAGACACGGCTTCGACCTCAGGCGCGTCGCTCGCGTGGGCGCACAGCGTGATCGCCATGCACACAGTTATCGCGAGGGCGAACCGCCGCCCTGTCAAGCTTCCCGTAACCAGGTTCCAGGTTGTAATCGACCCAACCTCCGAAACGAAGCTGACGAACTGAGCCTTCCTTCAGTCTTTCAGTCGCCCTCCGTGGCAGCCTGCGAGTCCCACACTTCTGCGAATGCAGCTTTGATCTGACCAGTCGATTGACTGTCCGATTGACTAACCAAGGCATTCTAGTTCAAAGGCACGCTTGCGCCAAGGGCGCCGCGGTAATTTTTCGCAAAACGAGCGCAGCTTACCCATCTTACCAGGCGCGCCTTCCCAACCGCGTGACGCTCGGCGAATCAGCGTTCCCGGGGTCGAAAGTCCGAAACGTCCCGGAGTTTCTCGAACAGCGCTCGCTCCTCGTCCGACATCGATTCGGGCACGACGATGCGCAGACGAATGAGCAGGTCGCCGCGCCCCGACTTGCCCTTCATGCCGCGACCGCGAAGGCGCAGGCGCGTGCCGCTCGACGCGCCCGCGGGCACCGTCACGGTCGCGCGCCCGTCGAACGTGTCGACGTCGACCTTCGCGCCGAGCGCCGCCTCCCACGGGGTCACGGGGATCTCCGCGATCAGGTCGTCGCCCTCGACCGTGTAGCGCGCGTGCGCCTGCAGGCTGATCTTCAGGATCAGGTCGGTGCCGCCGCCGCCCTCGCCCTTCAGACGAATGCGCGAACCCTCGGTCACCCCGGGGGGAATGCGCACGTCGAGCGAGCGCTCCGACCGGGCGCTCCGGTCCGCCGTCAGCCTCAGGTTGCGCGTCGCGCCGTGAAACGCCTCCTCGAGCGAGATCGACAGGTCGTGCTCCGTCACTCTGGGTTCGTGGCGCGGCGCGGCGCGGGCGCCCGGCCCGCCGGCGCCCAAGTCGAATCCGAAGCCGCCCCCGCCGCCTTGCCCGGTGTCCTGTCCGAACAGCGCGTCGAAAAAGCTGCTGAAGCCGCTCGCGTTGAATCCGAAGCCGCCCGAGCCGGGACCTCCGCGGAAGTGGAAGTTCATGTTCTGCGCGCCCTGGGACGGGCGGAACTCCTGGCCCGCCTTCCAGTTCGCGCCGAGCATGTCATAGCGCCGGCGCTTCTCGGCATCCTTGAGCACCTCGTGCGCCTCGTTGATCTTCGCGAACTGCTCCTGCGCGTCGGGCGCCTTGTTGACGTCGGGGTGAAGCTTCCGCGCCAGCTTCCGGTACGCCTGCGTGATCTCCTCCGTGCTGGCGCTGCGCTGCACTCCGAGCGTCTGGTAATAGTCCTCGTAGGTGATCGCCATCTTCTTCGATTCTGATTCTAGATCTCGGCACGGCGTGCAGCGCACCCTGGACGCACGCGCCGATCATCGTGCAGACACGTACAGACAAGGTGCAAACGGGATGCCGCGGAAGACGCACCTGGGTGTCCGTACGGGGAGATTCGGACCGCCACGGGTGCCATTGTGGCAGCGGAAAGGAACAACGGAACCCTGATCAGTTGAGATCGTTGCAGCACCAGGTGAACGCGCCGCCCACCGTGACACGCTGCAGCAAGTGCAGCCGCAGCAGGTCGCGCCGCCGACCCGCGAGCGCCACGGCCGCGCGGGCCTGGTCGGTGAACAGGTGAAGCGCCGCCGGCGCCGAAGCGTCCATGCGCACCTGTCGCGCCGAAAGCTGCAGGAGCTCGACGTGCTCGCGAACCCAGGCGCCCGTCTCCATGAGTGCGACGACGGCGTCGCGCACGATCGCGCTCTGCTGGTCCTCCGTCGCGGCCGGCCCCGCCGGCTCTCCCTGAATCAGCACCTGGAGGCGCCCCTCCGGATCCACCGCAAGCTCGCAATCGGGCTGGTACGGGCACCTGGCCTCGATCGCCACCAGCCCCTCCCCGGCAAGCAGAGTCGAAAGCGACGGGCGCCCTGGTACGGCGGCGGCATCCGGCGCCGCGGGCTCGATGCGATTCGCCTCGGTCGATTCCGCCGTGGCTGCCGGTCCGGGCTGCGCCGTCTCGGGTTGCGCCGCATTGTCGGGACGTTGCGTAGCCGGCGCCCGCTGAATCGTGGGTGCCGCCATCTGCCCGGACAGCGATGCCAGCTCGGCCGGGTCGAGGTCCACCGAGGCGGCATCGTCGCGCGGCTCCGCCTCTTGCGTCACACCGCCCTCGAGCGCCGAGACGAAGGACTGGATCCCGGACCACGAGTCATCGGTCGACACGAACCGCCCGAGCGAGCGCTGACACACCGGGATCATTTTCTTCAGCGAGCCGACCAGCTCGATCGGCGTCGCCAGATGCTTGTGCGCGGCGTCGTTGAGGTTGCTCGCCGCATTGCGGCTCGCCTGCTCGTCGCTGCCCATGATCATGAGCCGCACGTCGCGCGGCGCGGCCTGTTCGTCGCCCGCGACCATCTCCTTGAGCATCCGGTAGGCGCCAACGACAGCCGCCTCATCGGCGCCGCTCAGGAGCGTCCAGGAGCGAAGGTGTCTCAGGCAACCCGGCGCCGCGGCGACGACGGGGCCGGGCAGGTGGATCAGCCACGTGCGCACCGGCCGGGGACGCAACTGCGAAAGATCGTGAAGCAGGTTCAGCAGGTCCGGCGCCTGGTCGCCGCGCGGCTCGCCCGGGGTCGGGGCCGGCACGTCGGCCGGCGCCTCGATCGTGCTGACCAGCTCGACTTCGATGCCCTCTTCGTCGGCATGCAGCACGGCGACCGGACCGCTGCGCCGCGCCAGCACGTGCGCGTACTGCGTCAGCCACGGCAGTCCGAACCCGGGAAGATTGCCCAGCAGCACCGCCTCGACCCGATCCGGCGCGTGCGTCGGATCTTCCGGCGGGCCGGAGGCGCCCCAGGGGCTGATGAAGCCCGCGACGTCGTCGCCGGAGCCCGAACCGGGCGCTTCCTGCTTCATCACGGGCTTGGGCGGCAGCCGCACCGGCTTCACGCGCCGAGTGGCATCACCGCCATCGCCGCCATCACCGCCCTTGGACGGCGCGGCCGCTTCTGCGCCGGCTCCGTTCGGCTCGGTCAGAAACAGGTCGGCCAGGGCGTCGAGCGTCTGTTCGGTCTGAGACGGGTTCAAGATCGGGTTTCAGCGTTGGACATGGCTACGAATCGACTTTCATCAGCCTCACCTCGACGACGTTGTTCAGCTCACCGAAGGGGTTCGACTCGACGTAGGTGTTGTACGGATCCTGGATCCAGCGCCCGTCGACGACGAGTCGATACCGGTAGCGGCCCGGCGGCAACGGCACGCACGTCTGGTAGACGCCCAGGTTGTCGTCGTGCTTCAGCGGCGTCTCGGTCGGTGACCAGTTGTTGAAATCACCGGCGATGTGGACCTGGTGGGTTCTCGCGTTGGCGGGCTGCACGAAGAGCAGCCCTTGCGTGGTCTCGCGCACACCGTAGAACTTCGCGAGCTTCTCCGACAGCTGCTCATCGGTCCGCGCGGGCGCTTCCTCGATCGCGGTGCGCGTCGCGACGTCGGGATCCGCAGCGAGCTTGGCCGTCAGCTGGTCCGTCCGGGCGCTCAGGGCCCGCGCCCGCTCGACCAGCTCGGCGGCGCGCGTCATCGCCGGCGTTTCCTCCGTCGAGGTCACCTCGGCGACGAGATCCGACGGTTCGGGCGCGTTGGCCATCAGCCAGCCGGCGAGCTTCTCGAAGTCCTGCATACCGCGGCTGGCCGGATCGTATTCGGTGATCGGCTGCCCGAAGCTCGCCGCCTCCTTGAGCTTGCTGTTGAAGTGCACGACCATCGGCAGCAGCTTCTCGCCGAAATGGCGACGCAGCTCCGCCAGGATTTCCCGCGCGAGCTTCGTCCGCACGTCGTACATCGTCGCCAGCACCTTGAAGCGCACGTGGTGACCCACGCGCCGCGCGAGCATGTCGATCGTCGCCTCCTGCTTGGTCGATCCCTGCAGCGCGAAGTAACCGGTCTCGACCGGCACGATCACCTCGTCCGCGGCCCGCAGCGAGTTGAACGTGAGCAGGCCGATCGACGGCGGGCAGTCGATGACGCAGTATTCGTACTGCTCCGTCACCGTCTGCAGCGCCTGGAGCAGGCGGCGGTCCTTGTCGGCGGCCCCGGAGAACTCCTGCTCGATGCCGGCCAGGGCCATGGTGCTCGGCGCCAGGTCGAGGTTCTTGGAGATCTGCCAGACGATGTCGCCGAAGGCGAGCGAGCCGTTGCGCCCGCTGCGCATGATGTCGCAGATGGATCGCTCGAGCTGGGCTTCGGGCACCGCGAGCCCGATCGCGCAGTGGGCCTGGGGATCCATGTCGACCAGGAGGGTCTTCAAGCCCTTGCCGGCGAGCACCGCGGCAAGGTTGATCGAAACGGTGGTCTTGCCACAACCACCTTTTTGATTGATGACCGCGATCGTTCGCAAGGGTTAGGCCTTTCGTCCCTGAAAGCACCTGGCCGTCGTGCGGCCGCCATCAACCCCCTCGACCCCCGTTGACCCGGCCACCGGACCGGGCAAATCGTGGTCGTTGGCAACCCTCTGGGCTCCGACTGATGCCGGGTTGCAAACCGTTCATTATCTGTCTCTATCGGGCGCGGTCTCGGCGATCCTTGAATATCAGTATTGATACGGCGGTTTTTACAGGATGGGGCCGCCCCCGGGCAGGTCGTCGCGCGGCGGTAGAATCGGGGCCCCAATGAATGCTGCGGAACTGGTTCTGGCCAGCAGATCGCCCCGGCGGGCCCGCCTGCTTCGGGACGCCGGTTACCGGTTTCGGCAGATCGAGCCGCCATTCGACGACCCCGCCCACCCCGAACCGCGATCCCCCGCCGAGGCCGGGGCGCTCGCCGCCGAGCTGGCGGACCGCAAGGCGCGCAGCCTGTTGAAGTCAAAGGACTTGTCGCGCGAGACGGCCGCCTGCGTCGTGCTCGCCGCCGACACCATCTGCGTGCGCGGCGACGGGGCGCTCATCGGTCAGCCCGCATCGGCCGAGCAGGCCCGGCGCATGATTCGCGATTTCGCGGACGCGGCCCACCAGGTCGTCACGGGGGTCGCGATCGCAGCGCGGCATGCCCATGAAGAATCCGAGGAGGACGGCACGGAACGGTTCTTCGACACCGCCGTCGTGTCACTGGGCCACCTTGCCGACGACGAGATCGAGCGATACGTCGACAGCGGCAGGTGGCGCGGCAAGGCCGGCGGCTACAACCTGTTCGAGCGCCGGGACGCAGGCTGGCCCCTCACGGTCGAGGGCGATCCGACGACGGTCGTCGGACTGCCGATGAACCTGCTTCGCGAGCCCCTGTCGCGCCGGGGCGTGGTGCCTCGGGTGAGAACCACGGATCCGCCGAAGGCGGACGGATGAACACGGATTTTCTCTTATTCCGGACGCCGTGCGAGTATTGAGCCTCCGGTGTTCCGAGTGAACGATGTTCACTCAAGCGGCCACGACGACAGTTCGGCACGCGCGGGGGCGGAGGGATCGACAGGAATCCATCGAGCGCGTAGAAGAATCTCGGAACATCCGTGTTCATCCGTCCGCCTTCGGCGGATCCGTGGTTCTCCCTCCCCTCCACGCCGAATGACCCAGCGACTGCACGGCATCATGAACGGTGACGACCGATCGGTCAGCGCGGGCCTGGCGCGCCTGGGCCTGGCCCTGCTCGAACCCCCGTACCGCGCCGTCATCGCGACCCGCAACGCCATGTTCGATCGGCACCTGCGCCGCGGCGCCCGCCTCGACCAACCGGTCATCAGCGTCGGCAACCTCACCACCGGCGGCACGGGCAAGACTCCGATGGTCATCGAAATCGCCCGGCGCCTCCTCGCGTGCGGACGCCGTCCGGCGGTCCTGCTGCGCGGCTACCGGGCCGGGCCGGCCGGCAGCGACGAGGCCGTGCTGCTCGAGACCGCCCTCGGTGACCAGGTGCCGGTCCGCGCCGACCCGGACCGCCGCGCGGGCGCCGCGTGGGTGAACCGCGTTCATCCCGACGTGGACGTCCTCCTCCTCGATGACGGCTTCCAGCATCGCCAGGTCGCGCGCGATCTGGACCTGGTCCTGATCGACGCGACGTGCCCGTTCGGACACGACCACGTGCTTCCACGCGGCATGATGCGCGAGGGACCGCGCGCCCTGCGGCGCGCCGACGGCATCATCGTGACCCGGGCGGACCAGGTCCCGCCTTCGGACCGCGACGTCCTGGACCGTCGGATCCAGAAGGCGGCGGGCCGCGCCCCGTTCGCCCACGCGGTGCACGGATGGGCCGGGTGGGTCGACGAATCGGACCGGCAGGCCGAGGTCGACACCGGCCGCCCGGTCCTTGGCGTTTGCGGGATCGGCAACCCGGGCGCGTTCGAGGCCGCTCTGCGCCGGGCGACCGAACCCGGCACACGCGTGATGGCGTTTCGCGACCACCACGCCTACGCCCCGGACGACCTCGCGCGCATCGCGGCGGAGGCACGACGGATCGGGGGCCCCGTGGTCACGACCGACAAGGACTGGATCAAGTGGAAACAGCTTGATCTGCCCGACGGCCTGCGCGTCTACCGCCCGGTGCTGCGCATCGAGTTTCTCGACGGCGCCGATCGGCTTGACGCGATTCTGGCTGAGGTGACGCGCCGGTAAGCGCCCCGAAGCCCGCGCCGCGCCCTCCGACCCGAGGTCCGGGCGGGATCCAACTACAATCCTCCGCGTGCCCGATCACGACGATACCGACGCCCTGATCCGGCTGATCGGCGGGTGGCGCACGCGCCGCGCCGTGGTGGCCGGCGACTTCATGCTGGACCACCACGTGTTCGGCAGCGCCGCGCGGCTCAGCCCGGACGCGCCGGTCCCGGTGCTCGCGGCCCAGCGCGAGCAGTTCGTGCCCGGCGGCGCCGCGAACGTCGCGCTCGATCTCGCCGCGCTCCGCTGCCGGGTGGACTGCCTCGGCGTCGTCGGCCGCGATCCGGAAGCGCGCACGCTCAAGACAGCGCTGCGCGATGCGAAGTGCGGCGTCACCGGCCTGGTGCCCAGCAGCGACCGGCCGACGAGCGTGAAGCACAGCTTCATCGGGCTTGCCCAGCAGAAAACGCCCCAGAAAATGTTCCGCGTCGACGACGAGCGCGCCGCGCCGGTACCCGACGAGGTGCGGCGAAGGCTCGTCAGCGCCGCGGAGAAGCTGATCCCCGCGGCCGACGTGCTGTGCCTGCAGGATCACGACAAGGGCGTCCTGACCGACCGCATCTGCCAGCAGCTCATCCGGATCGCGCGCCGGCACCGCGTCCCCGTGCTCGTCGATCCCGCCGCGATCGAATCCTTCGACCGGTACCGCGGCGCGACCTGCATCACGCCCAACCGGTTCGAGGCGGCCCAGGCGGTAGGGCGGGGCCAGTCACTCCAGGACGATCGCGCGCTGCGCTCCGTGGCCGCGCGCATGCTCGAAAAGCTGAATCTCACGGCGGTCGTCCTCACGCTCGACCGCAGCGGCGCGCTGTTGCAGGAGCGGAAGCGCCGCCCGGTGCTGCTCCCCACCGCGGTGCGCGAGGTTTACGACGTCACGGGCGCCGGCGACATGGTGCTGTCGATGCTCGCGGCGGCGGTCGCCAACGGCGCCGGCTGGCCCGACGCCCTGCGGCTGGCGAAC
>NYZC01000331.1 GCA_002686995.1 Phycisphaeraceae bacterium
ATGATGGGCAGGCCGGCCGCGTCCGCGGCCTCGCGGGCCCGGTGGAGCGGGGGCATACCCGCCCGCTCTCCCACGATGGCGCCCTTGGTGAGCCGCACCTTGACGCCCAGGATCACGTCCCGGTGCTGCTCGATCATCGCCACGGTCCGGTCGACATCCACGAACTGGGGCAACGCCAACTCGCCGACGTCCTGCGAAATCATCCCCAGGCTCGAAATGTTCAGCAACGTGAAGATGCGCGTGTCGCTGACGTCGATGACGAACCTGCGGAATCCTTCGAACGTGTCGGCCCCGGTGGAGCCGAAATCCATCACCGTCGTCGCGCCACGGGAGAGACAGGTCGGGTCGGGATCGATGCCGTAGTGACTGACGCCGGGAAAGACGTGCACGTGCAGATCGACCAGGCCCGGGCAGACGAGGCGTCCGGCCGCATCGACGACCTCGCGGCCCGCTTCGGGCGCAATCGAATCCTCGATCGCCGCCACGAGACCGCCCGCGAACGCCACATCCTTCCTGGCGTGTATCTCCTGCGCTGGATCGACGATCGTTCCGCCGCGAATGATGAGGTCGTATTTCACGGAGCGCAGTTTATCCTTTGTCGCGTCGCCCGCGACAGTCGCGACAATTGGGAAGGCCCTCGAGGAAGTCGATCCCGTTGCGCAACCGATCGGCGCGATCGAAGGCGGCCCGGCACCGGACAGCGATCGAGACGCTGATGGCGGCCTACGCCTCGATCGTCGAGGAGCGCAGGGCGACGCTGCCGCTGACGACGGCGCGAACTCGCTGATCGCGCCGGGCGTGACGTACCGAGTCCGACAGGTACAATTCGAGCCGCCGCCGCGGCACGAATCGATCGGCGATGGGATGGCCGCATGACAGCGCCATGTCAACCTCGCAGGATGGTGAACATCCGGTGCAATCCCGGTCCCTGCGGCCCATCGCCACACTTTGTTTCATGCGTCAAGGAGCAGCGATGATCGGTCCACGCCAGCCAACTGGTTGATGTGCGCGCGAACTTCGAGCGCCGGTAGCCGGGTACGAGAATCGCCACCGTGTGACCGGGTGGCTGGGGTCGAGCGCGGCGAGCCCCCAGCAGGTTGGCATCGAAAGACTCAGAGGCTCTCAATTGAAGACTTCGGCAACCCTGATCAACAAGGAGATCATCGATGCTCGCCGCCCTCAACCGGATCATCATCTTCGTCGGCGACGTCGAGAAGTGCGGCGCCTTCTTCCGGGACTTGTTCGACCTGGAAATCATCGAGGACTCGCACATGCCAGGCGAATGGCTCGAGCTGAACGGGGGCGGCTGCAGTCTCGCGTTTCACAAGGCGTTCGGTCCGAACGGACCGATCGACACGCCGACGGGCAGTCCGGGTCACCCCCACAAGATCGTCTTTCACGCCGAGGACGTCGAAGCGATGCGGGAAGAGCTCATTCGACGCGGCGCCGAGATGGGCGAGATCAATCGCTTCGGCGACGTCGCGCTGTGTGATGGCGCGGATCCGGAGGGGCACCGCTTCCAGATTTCGAGCCGCTGAAGCGAGGGTCCAGGGGGCACGACCTTCTGACTCCAGGACTCTGCGACTTCGCTGGGCGCGCGCTCTGATGTCCGGCGACTTCAGTTACGGATCTGGTATCCGGATGATCCTTAGGTCGCCCGCGGGTATCTCGAGCGTCAGCGTGCTTCCGTCGACGGGCAGCGACCGGCCGTCCATCCAGTCGAACGCGTCGCTCGATCCCTCGCCGAGGGTGACGGTGACCTCCTGCCGCTGACGCTCGTCGGTCATGGTCGGCTCGGTCGGCAGCTTGTACACGCCGCGATGATTGAGCAGCGTCACGAGCCACGCGTCGTGTGAACGATTGACCGAGTACTGCACGTCGCCGGTGATCCTGAACGGCAGCAGACCGCTGACCAGGTGATCGAGAAGGTGAGGGAGGAAGCACACGGCGCTTCCGCTCCGCTGAAGCAGGAAGGGCACGAGAGTCAGCACGATCGCCCCGCTTCCCGCTTCGCGCCGGGTGACGAGCGGGTCGCCGGCGCGCGTCGAGATCAGCGGCGTCGCCCCCTTGATGCGCGCCGCGCGATACGAGAATGGCTGCCCGGTCGAGAGCGTGCATCCATCATCGTCGCACATGGCGGCGTCGCACTCGACGTGTCGATCCTCGACGCAAACTCCAAGAAACGACTCGTCGAAGCGCCCCGCAAGCTGCGCGACGTTGATCAGAAGCGTTCCACCGGATTCCACGTAGTCGCACAACCTGGCCGTCAGCGCCCGATCCATGTCGTCCGAGAGGCCGCCGACGAGCATCAGCACCGGGTACGTCGAGAGATGCTCGGCACCGGCGTCCGACAGCATGATGTCGAACAGATCGCCGAACGGCGTCGCCGACAGCGCATGATGCTCGTTAAGCGTGTGCGACTGTCCTGGATAGAGCAGGTCGAACACCGCATCCTTCATGATGTCACCCTCGTCGGGCTGCAGATGCGTCCACGTCAGGTTCGGGTAGCGATCGGGATATAGCTGGCGACCCGACCAACCGTGCATCCGGTCCAGCATGACGCCGACCGGCGTGTACGGCACGCCGCGACCGGGATTCGTCGCGGTGAAGGCCAGGAACTCATCGATGACCTCCCCCATCGGTGACAGGACGATCCGGCCGTCCGGCGTCGCATCCGTGCCGAACGCGGGCACCTCGCTCCATACGGACTGTGACCCCCACATGTAGGTCATGAACAGAATGCGGCGCACCCAGGAGATCGAGCAGCCCGAATGCGGATGAGCTCTCGTGTCGTGCGGCCCCTCGCGGGTCATGTAATCGTTCTCGACCCAGCAGTATCCGTCATGCGTCCCCGGCGCGATCTCCGTGTGCCACATTCGGGCGTACTGCCGTGCGGCGCCGCGCGCGAACAGGCTGTTGAGCTGTGCCCCGGGGCTCGGTCCCGGCTCGTCCTGGATTCCGCGTCCACCGCTCCACGCCCCGGAATAATGGTCCCAGCGCCAGCTTCCGCACATCGCCGTCACATCGTCATAGTGCATCGCGGCACGCTGCTGGTACCAGGTCCGCGCCCGTGTCCAGGCCTCGGCGCGCGTCGCGGGCAGTGGCTCCGCCTTCGCTTCGTCCGAGAAGTTGTAATGGTCGGTCCATTCCGTCGTATGAAACCCCTGCCAGCAGTCGCCACCTTCCCGAACGACGCGCTCGTGAAGCGCCGCGCTGATCAGTGCAGCATCGAAGTCGGTGCTGAACAGCGAATGGATCGTGAAGGGAAGTTCGGCAGCCAGCATGTGGTCGAGGTACTCCGCGTACGTCCGTCCGATCCGCCGCCCCTTGAGCAGGTCGAGCGTGAACGCCTTGCCGCCCTGCTTCGCACGGTTGAACCACTGCTTGTCGGCTGCCACCGATTCATCGATGTCGCGGTAGTTGTGCAGGTCGGGCGCGAAGAACACGCCGAGCCTGCGCGCACGCTGGAAGAGCGACCCGTCCTCGGCAACGACGTAGTGGCGATCCGCAAGCTTCCCCGGAGACCAACAGGCGCCGGCCGCGGGCCGTAGCGCTTGCGTGAGATCGGCAACGATCGGCGCAGGCGGTGCTGCCGGCGCGAGCGATGCCGCGACAGGACCGTCATGTACGAGGACGACGCGATTGACGGCAAGAGGACCGTCCGCGGCGTTCACCACTTCGACTTCGTGGACGCCGGATCCCATCGCCACTTCGAACTGGAGATATCCCCACATGCGGTCGCTGAAACGGTCGTCAGGCATGCGCTCGACAATCATGTGCGGCCCGCGCCGGGTGGGCTGAGCCCTTCCATCGATCCGCACCTCGTAGCAACCAGGATCAGGCGCCGCTTCATGCACCGATGACACCACACGCACCCAGCCGATGAAGGCGCCGTCGCGCCGAACGAACGTCTGCCACCGAAGCAGGTCGCCGGGCTCGCCGATGGAAGCCCACATGTCGGCGCCGCGGCTCGACGTCGTGCGCCCGAATCCTCCGATGGCTTCGGGGCGGTCGTCGGGACCAAGACGGGCCGAGACGCGCCGCGCCGCCCTGGCGGTCAGCAGCGCCTCGCACTCGAGGACGAGCCGGTCGTCGAACTCGAGCATGGCCCGACGGTCCGCAGGAAGCACCGCTTCCGATCGGACGCAGGTGTCGCACGGCTCCAGCACCGCGTCGACCAGTTGAACGTAGAGCTCATCGCGCCCCCTTCCGACAAGCACCATCTCGCGGGCGCCGCGCGTGTCGACGCGCACGTGCACCGCCATCTCGATGGCACAGTCCACCCGGGCGGATCGCACGTCGTCAAGGTAGACCTCGAACGACCACGGCTCCGGTCGGCATTCGCCGTCGTCGATTCCGATTACAGCTTCGAACTGCGCGTACGCGCCGTCGAGTCGGTAGGTCAGCACGAACGGCGTGGCGATCCCGATTCCCTTGTCGTATTCGAAACTCAGGATGGAAAGCGGCGCGCTCTCGCGGCTGATCCAGGGCGCGTGCTCATGAATACAGCTTCGATCGCATTGGTAGATCGGATCGTGCAGCGACCATGACCGGCGACGCGCGTCGACGAGCAGGTACGGCGCACCGGAATCGCGACGGCTCGCATCCGAAAGCTGGACGGCGCCATCCATCCGGATCAATCGTCGTGCGGCCGGCCTGGCGACGGCGTGGGGTACGCCCGCTCAGGATCGACGACGCACTGGTTGCCCTTCAGGTTGGCGTGATGCCGCCCGTAAGGGTTCGGGGTGATCGAGTCGCCCTGCTTGAGGAACGCCTTCGCGTCCGCGGCGTACATCGCGCAGGCGACCTCGTGAGCGTCGCCGGCGCGGAACAGGCGACTGATTGCGTTGCCGACGTGGCCGATGCTCACCCTGTCCTCCGCCTCCATCCGCGTTCCGAAGCGGTTGAAGTCGCTGCCGGGGTGGCTGTCGACCCGGTCGTGCACGTGGCTGATCAGCGGAACGGCGCTTCCGTCCGCCTGGCGCAATCGCCGCTCCACGTCGTACTCGCGCCGATAGTCGACGCCGAACTCGACCTCGAAGATGTGAATCGCCGTCAACGACTGGTACGACGTCCCCAGCAGCATCAGCCATCCGCCGTGGCCCATGATCCATGCCATGGGACTCTCGGCGTCCCATGCCGAGTCGCCGCCGGCCGACGCGATCATCTCCGCGAGCGGCCCGATCGCCGCCACGCTGTGCCAGAGATGGACACTCCGGCGCGCGCCCGGTCGCCATCGCGCCGCGTTCGTGATCGCCCCCATGGCCGAGGGCGTCGCGACCGGATCGAAGATCCAGGCGGGATCGTCCGACTCGGCGTAGTCCGCCGGGTAGGTGAACGTCGGGACCACGAGCGTGCCTTCAGGGCCCAGCACCTCCAGCAGCGCGTCGACGACAGTGTCGGCGCCGCCCTCGACATGTCCGATCGCGCTCAGCGAACTGTGAATCATGAGCAGAGCGCCCGGCTCGACGCCCAGTTGCTTCAATCCCTTGACGATGTCGTCACGCGTGACGTGAAGAGGGTCGGGCATGCGAATCCTCGCTTCGGCAGATCGTCACAAGGTAATCAATGGCAAACCCGATGACGAGGAAGGAGTCGGAAGGTCGGAAAGTCGAAAGTCGAAGGTCGAAGGTCGAAGGTCGAAAGTCGAACGTCGAAGGTCCGCGGCGCGCGTCTCCGAAGCCCGTGCGTGGGGCAGGGGCAGGAGTCAAACGGGCGGGCCGGCGTCGCCGGCGAAAGAGACGGGGGCGGGACGCAAGCGGCTCGACCCCCGCTCTTGCACCACGATGCTCGACAAGCCCACAATGCTCGAATGCCCCCCGACCCCGACGCCCGTGTTCGTGCCCATTACGGCTCCGGTGACATCCTCGAGCGGATTCGGTCGGCGCTCGGCGCCGCAGGCAGGAGCGTCGGCGCGCTGTCGGTCGATGACCTCGCGCCGGTCGACGAGTTTCATACGCGCGGCCGCGAGTCGACCGTGGAGCTGGCGGAACTGGCCGGCCTGGCATCCGACGACGTCGTGATTGACGTGGGCTGTGGCCTTGGAGGGACTGCCCGGCACCTCGCGGCTCGTTACGGCTGCCGCGTGACCGGGATCGACCTGACCGCGGAGTATGTCGAGGTCGGAAACCGGCTCACCGGATGGGTCGGCATGCACGACCGGGTCGAGCTGCAACATGCCAGCGCGCTGGACCTGCCGTTCGCCGACGCGTCGTTCGACGTTGCCTGGACCGAGCACGCGCAGATGAACATCGCCGACAAGCGCCGCTTCTACGCGGAGATCGCCCGGGTGCTCAAGCCCGGCGGGCGCCTGCTGTTTCATGACATCTTTCGCGGTCCCGGTAAAGCGCCCGAGTATCCCGCTCCGTGGGCCGAAGACGAATCGATCAGCGCGCTGGCGACCGAAGCCGAGGCGCGCTCGGCCATCGACCAGGCCGGTCTTGCCCTGACGGACTGGATCGGGAAAGTCGCCGAATCGATCGCGTTCTTCGAGACCGTCGCGGCGCGAATCAGGACGGACGGGCCGCCGCCCCTGGGAATCCACCTGCTGATGGGTGACAACGCAGCCGTCAAGCTTCGCAACTACGTGCGCAACCTGAGCGAGGCGCGTCTCATCGTCGCGCTCGGCACCGCACTCAAACGGTGAGGCGTCACCGGCGTCACCGGTCGCATCACCGCGTCAAAGATGGAACTTCCAGCCGTCCCCGTCACGATGGAGGATGAAGGCGCCGCCCTCGACCTTGAAGGTCGCCTTCGGCGCGTCGGGCCATCCCGACAGGTCGGCGTCGATCCTCTCGACCATTCGCATCATCTCGCGTGCCACGACCTTCTTCTCGATCTCGTCCGACGCGTAGTCGCGCTGGTCGGTGCGATGGCAATAGCGGCACTCGACACCCAGCGCTTTGGTAACGTCCTTCATCGTTCGCTTGAGCTCGTCTTCGGTGATATCATCCGGCAGCACCTGGAGATTCTTGTAACGGGATCGCGCCCGATCGACGCGAGGCGCCGGCTCGGGTCGCGGCGCGGCACGATCGGCGTCGCCTCGCCCCGCCGGATCCTCCGGTCGATCGCAGGCGCCGATGAGCAGCAGGAGCAACCCCGAACCAACGAGCAGCGGGATGGCGAAGGGTCGTGCCATGGACGACTCGGGAATCCTGATGCAGGACCGGCGGCATGCCTCTGCAAACCGGCCCGGCTCGCCCCAACTTAGAATGCGCCTGCACCCGATGCCAGTCACGCCGTCGGCACTGGTGCTGATCGCGTACCTGTCACTGACGGCGAGCGCGGCTGAAGAGCGTAACGGCTACGTCGGGTCCGAAGCCTGCGCCGGCTGCCACACGGACGTCTACAACACGTGGCGGCGGACACGTCACGCCTACTCGGTCCTTGGCGCGGACGAAGCCGAACGCGCGGGCTACCCGCTGCCGGCGCCGAGGCACGGCGGCCCCACCGACCTTCCCCGTTCGTGGAAGAAGATCGCCTACATCGTCGGCGGCCGCCAGCGCATCAGCTACGCCGACCGGTCGGGCCGGGTCCTGGACACGAGCTATCACCATCGCACCGGTTCGTGGAAGGCGTTTCCGGGCAAGACGATGACCGACTGCGGCGCCTGTCACTTCACCGGTTTCGGCGAAGGCCCGGCGCATCCGGGGAATGCGGCAGTGCCGGGCCGCTGGGCGGAGATCAACATCGGATGCGAGTCCTGCCACGGACCTGGTGCGCGCCACGCCGAAACCTACGAGAAGCAGGACGTGATCGTCGATCCGTCGTCCGCCGCGTGCGGTCGCTGCCACACCTCCGTCGGCCGCGTGCTGCCGAAGGACGACCATCATGACACCCACGACATCGTACAGGTCTGGAATCACGATCCGCACGTCACCGGTCTCCGCTTCCAGTCGCACAACGCGTTCTGCGCGCGCTGCCACGCACCGTACCACGGGCACTTCATCGACCCGAAGCGTGACGGAAAGCGCCGGGTGTTCAGCGAGGATCGCCGCAGCATCACCTGCATCGACTGTCACGACCCGCACGACCTGACGCACGCACAATACACGCGAGAGAAAGTCGTTCTCGACCCGCCGCGCCCGTCGAAGCGTCACGTCCACACTGGTCATGATCGCGACTTCATGTCGAACGACTACACCGAGCTTGCGACCACCGAGCAGTCGTGCCTTCAGTGCCACCGGGGCGCCGACCGGATCGACCTCGACCACGCCAACGCCACGTGCCACGATTGCCACAACACGTTCCATCGCAACCGGCGATCCGAATCCACCGTGAGCAGTGATCCGAACCACCCTCGCCTGAGCTGCCGCCAGTGTCACGAGGACGCCGACCATCTCGTCGCGCTGCTGTTTCGGGATCCCGACTTCCTCGAGCCGAAGTTCATCCACAACCTGCGCACGCTGCCGGCCGAGGTGCGCCGAAAGTTCGGTTTCCGATACGGCGGTCTGTCCCGGTCGGTCCCGTCCGGGATCGTCGAGCCTCCTGGATCGACACCGCCGCCCCGGACGCTGCCGCCGCCCGCCGCATCGAGCCCACCGGATCACCGCGACGCGACGGACACCGGTCCGAAACATCCCTCCCTCGCGGCCGATTCCGACGTCCGCGCGCTGATGGCGAGACGGGACAACGATCCCGGTGCACCGGACGCGTTCATCGAGCTTGCGCACGCATACGCCGGTCGCCACGAGCCCGACGCGGTGATCGAGCTGCTGGAGCTTGCCATCCGGTTCGACGCGCCGCGGATCCTCGCCGCCCTTGCGCTCGACGAGTGGCCGCCTCCGTCGCTCCCGCGGGTGATGACCGGCAGCGATGCGAGGCGACCCGCAGACAGCATCCTGTCACCCGACGCGGCACCCGCCGCCCCGGCGCTGCGCGCGTGGGTCAACGCCTGGGCCGCCATGCGCCATGCACGCTTCGCCGATGCCGCGCGGATCCTGGAAGACGTCGTCAGCGAACCCTATCGAGTGGAGGTCGAGTTCCACCTCGGCCTCGCCCGGCTCGGCGAAGGCCGGATCGGTCAGTCGGCACGAATTCTCGAGCGGGTGTGCGACCAGGCACCGCGGCATCGTGCGGCTCAGGTTGCACTGGGGCTTGCGCACTTAAGGCGCGGCCGTTTCGCCCAGGCGGTAGAGCTTCTGGAGGCCGCCGCGCGGCGCGACATCGCGGATCCGATCGCCCGTTACCTGCTTGGGCAGGCCCGGATGCACGATCGCCAACCCGGTCCGGCCATTGAATCCCTGCAGGCCGTCGTTCGCCTCGAGCCGAAGTGGCGCTTCGCCTGGCTCGCCCTCGCTCGTCACGCGCGGGTCGCCAACCGGCTCGACGTGGCAGTCCCGACCTATCGGCAGATCATCGATCGCTGGCCGGACGACTTCCGCGGCCCGAACGAGTACGGGATGCTGCTCAAGCACCTCAGCGACGTGATGACCCACGATCTGCGCCACCGGTGCGAGTCGACGATTCCGCCCGGTCGGACGCGCGACGACTGGAAACAGGCGCTCGTCGAGCTGGAAGAGCAGGCGTCGAGGGCGCGCCAGCTTGCGCTGACGTACTTCCGTCGTGCGATTGAGATCGTTCCGGGCGACGTCGGCGCGACGCGCGAGATCGCGGAGATCCATCGGCGCGACGGTCGACGCGCCGATGCCCGACGACAATTCGAGTGGCTCGCCCGCCAGGAGCCCGCGGCGTGGCGCCACTCCTACCGCATCGGCACGATTCACCTCGAATCCGGCAACCTCGCGACGGCCGTCACCGCTCTGCAGCACGCCGTGACGCTCGCACCGCACGAAGGCGACCCGTACGTGGCGCTCGGTCTCGCCTACATCCGTCTGAACCGCCACGCCGAATCGATCGAGACGCTCGAGCGCGGCGCGATCTACCAACCGTTCAACCCGGCCCTTTACAACAATCTCGGGGCCGCATTCGGCCATGTCGGAGATGCCCCCCGCGCCGCGACCGCCCTCGAGAGAGCACTCTCGCTCGGCACGTTCCCGCTGCCGCGACTCCATCTCGTCTACACGAATCTCGGGCTCGTCCACTGGAAGGAGGGTCGACGCGAGGTCGCCGTCAAGGCATTGAAGACCGCGCTCCACCACTTTGCCGACTACGCGCCGGCCCGCGCGGCGCTGCGACGGATCGAATCCGGCACCGAAGCCGGCGACGATGATCCCGAGTTCGTGTACAACGACCTGACTGAGCCCTTCGGCGAAATCTCCACCATCAGCTTCGACGATGAGTAAGCGGTACGTCCCTGTCGCGTTGATCGCCTTCCTGCTCGGCGGCGCCGCCGCCACGTCGATCCTTCTGCCCCGCGGCGACCTCGAGACGGCGTCCCTGCGGGGCGAGGCCTCGAACAGCGGCGTCCGGCTCGGCGCCGACCGGGGCGTCGTGCACGTCTTCCGCGCAGGAGAAGCCCGGTACCTGGTCGCCGAAGGCAGCCTTGACGAGCCCATGGACGTGCCGCCGGGGCGCTATGACGTCAGGGTCACGCTATCGAACTCGGCTGATCACCAGTCGCGCTGGATTCGTGACGTCACGGCCGCAGCCGGTCGTGTCACGACCGTCGGCGCGTCCTTCGCGACGGGCGAGCTGAGCATCGAGGCGAAGGTCGGCGCGGCGGAGACGGTGGCGTTTCGCCTGCCGGATGACATCGATCCCAAGACCGTCAAGCAAGCACGCCTGGACCTGCTCGTCGCC
>NYZC01000332.1 GCA_002686995.1 Phycisphaeraceae bacterium
GGCCTTCATCGTATGGAACTCGCATCCACTATCCTCTGCTGGTTAACCGGCGCTCCGAAATGAAAAATAACAATTGGCTTAACGACTCATAGCTCAATTCAATTCAGTTTGATCTCCCATGCTTCCAACGTCCCTGAGTTTCCGCCGGTTGAGCCTGCCGAAGAGGAGCCGCCTCTGGCTCGCGCTCTACCTGCTGATGCTGCCGACGATCGCCGCGCTGATCGTGTTCGGATACTACCCGAAGGTCGCGGTGTTCCGGTATGCGCTGTTCCGGTGGGACGGCGGGGCGAGCATCGAGGAGTTCCGCGGCCTGCGTAACTTCCAGGAAATCTGGCACGATCACCTGTTCTGGCAGTCGTTCAAGGTCGTGGGCATCCTGTTTCTCGCGAACCTCGTGAAGATGTGGCCGAGCATCTTCGCGGCGATCGTGCTGCACCGGCTGAAGAGCCCGCGATGGCAGTACGTCTACCGCGTGCTCCTGGTCGTGCCGATGGTCATCCCGTCGCTGGTCGTCCTGCTGATCTGGAAGAGCTTCTTCGACCCGACCGTCGGGATCCTCAACATCCTGCTGAACCGGACCGGAATGATGAAGGTCCTGCACTGGCTCGACAGCACGATGCCCGCAGCGGCGGGATGGCTGGAGCCGGTGCTGCAGCACGGGGTCGCGCCCGCGTTCGGAAACGCGTGGGGCTTGGCGCTGGTGGGGGTCATGGCACTGCTGCTGGTCCAGGGCTGGCGCGGACTGCGGGCTCATGCCGGCTGGTGGATCCTCCTCGCCGGCGCGGGCCTGCTTCTCTGGGGACCGCTGCGCGGCGCGCTCACCATCGTGATCACGATCACCTGCGGCGTGCTGCTCGGCCTGACGCCCCGCGGATCGTCGACAGCACGCGGCACGGGGATCGGCGCGCTGGTCGCGGCCGCAGGGCTCCTGCTTCTGGGCACGATCTGGACTGAACCCACGGAAGCGTTTCGACACGGGTCGCCCGCCTGGCTCGGCGACAGCCGCCTGGTCATCCCCGCGGTGATCCTGTGGGGCTTTCCCTGGATCGGGACGGTGGGCGTGCTGATCTACCTCGCGGGCCTGCAGAACATCTCGCAGGACGTGTACGAAGCGGCCGAACTGGACGGGCTGGGCGCGTTCGGAAAGATGTTCCGCATCGAATTGCCGCTGATCATGACCCAGGTCCGGATCAACCTGGTCTTCATGACGATCGGCACGCTGGGCGAGTACGTCTTCTTCATGGTGCTGCTCGGGGCCGACGGCGGGCCGAGGAACGTCGGCATGGTGCCCGGCCTCTACATGTACCGCGAAGCGTTCATCAACACGCGGTTCGGCTACTCGTGCGCCCTCGGCGTCGTGCTCTTCGCACTGCTCCTGGCCATCACCGTCCTCTTCCAGCGCTACGTGCGCGTAGAGAAATAGACCGCCGACCATGAGCCTGAGGCGCCACGCATTCAAGGAGCTGATCAAGCACGCCATCCTCTGGTTCGTGCTCGTCTTCGCGTTCTTCCCCTTCTACCTCATGATCGTGATCAGCCTCAAGACCAACGACCAGTTCGTAAGCAATCCCTGGTGGTTCGACTCGGTCTCCGAGTGGCACTGGAGCAACTGGACGAAGGCGTGGGGCACGGTGCAGACGTATATCGCCAACTCGATCGTCACGTCCGTCGGCGCCGTGGCGTTCTGCCTCGCGATGTCGGTCCTGACCAGCTACGTCCTGGCCCGATACCGGTTTCCCGGTCGGACGATCATCTATTACGCCATCATCGCGTCCATGTTCCTGCCCGGCACGGCCGCGACGCTCGTGACGACCTTCGTCCTCTACATGGACCTGGGGCTGGTCAACAGCCTGTGGGCTCTCGTCATCGCCGGCGCCGTGGGGGGGCAGGTGATGTGCATCTTCATCCTCCGGCAGTTCATCGAGGAGATTCCAGCCGAGCTGTTCGACTCGGCGCAGGTCGACGGCGCCGGTCACCTGCAGCAGATTCGCCACATCGTCCTGCCCATGACCGGCTCGATCATGGGCACGCTCGCGATCCTCCAGTTCCTGGGCAACTGGAACAACCTGATCTGGCCGCTGGTCATTCTGCGCGACGACGAGAAGCTGACCGTTCCCGTCGGGCTGATGCGGCTCGAAGGCGAGTACGTCAAGCAATGGGGCGAGCTCATGGCGGGGTACACGATCAGCTCGATCCCGCTCGTCCTGCTCTTCCTGTTCACGATGCGCCTCTTCACGAGAAGCCTGACCGCCGGTGCGATCAAGGGATAGCTCCGAGCCGGAGCGACCGGCAGTCGAACCACGGATGGACACGGATGGACACGGATTCGTTCAAGCATTCGATCCGTCGATCGCGGAGCGCTTCCCGGTCGACTTCTCCGGCGCTCGGATCGTCACGCGGTCACGCGGCCTGGTCCGTGCCCGGGCTGACCCACTGGCGCGAGCTTGAGGCTTCGCCCCCGGGAAGCAATCCGAGTTTCCTGATTGCTTCTGACAAATCCGTGTCCATCCGTGTCCATCCGTGTCCATCCGTGTCCATCCGTGCCATCCGTGGTTCCTGGCCCTGCCGTTCGCCGCGCCACTTGACACTCGACTTGACACTTTGACCATACGCGTATGCCCGCATCCGATGCCATCGTCGCCGTCGCCGGGTCGGCCTCCGTCGACATGACGCTGCGCGCCCCGCCGCCGGGGTGGATCGGCGCGACCGCCCGTGACTGCTACACGCCCGAGACCGTCCAGCGTCTCGATGCGCCTCTGGAGACGCATCTTGGCGGCAACGGCGGCGCCGCGGCGTACACGATCGGGCGCCTGGGCACACGGGTGCTGCTCGCCGCACCGATCGGCATCGATCCGCTCGGACGCCTCGTCCGGGGATGGCTCGAAGACGCGGGGGTCGAGATCATCGGCCCTCCGGGCGCCTCGACGAACGTCGGCATGAACGCGGTCGACGGGGACGGCGGCCGCGTCGGCACACTGCAGCATCCCGGCCCGCGCGTGCCGTGGGCTCTGCCGGCAAGTGACACCCGGGCGGGGTGGCTCCTGGTCGCCCTGTTCGCGAACGTCCCTCGCGATGACGCCGGCGCCGTCCTCGATGGAATGCGACAGTTCAGGCAGGACGGCCGCCTGACGGCGTTCGATCCCGGTATCGCCTGGATGAGCTCGATGGAGCCCGCCGAAATGCATTCGATCTGGCGCGAGGTCGACCTGCTCGTGGCGACGCAGGACGAGCTGGGGCACTGGACGGGACTCGATGACCCCGATGCAATCATCGATCGGGTTCGCGACATCGGTCCAGGACGGGTGGTCGTGAAACTGGGCGCGGCGGGTGCGTCCTTCACAGATGACGACGGACGCGTCCGCCACGAGCCCGCCGTCGCCCTGCCCCGGTCCGGGCTCAGCATCGGCGCTGGCGACGCGTTCAACGGCGCCCTGCTCGCGGGCCTCGCATCCGGAAAACGGATGGCCGAGGCCGTCCGCAGCGCCCACGAGGTCGCCGCCAGGGTCGTCGCTTCGGGACGAGGCGTCCTCGGCGTGGACGACGCGAACGAGATGGATTGAGAGGAGTTCGAGAACCGTCGGACACAGGCCGACGCAGGTTCTTCAGAGGCCCCGGATTGACATGAGCCTGGACGGAGATCGAGAACACGACCGGGCCGACATTTACCTCGACATCGAGTTCAGTGCGTGGATCCAGCAGCGCGCGAGACGTCGGCGCCGTCAGGACTCATCCGGAAAAACCTGACACGACGCTTCGCATCTCCCCATTTCTTTCCGCAGTTGTAGAATGCGAGCCTGACCACTCGGCGCGTCACGTAGAATGACGTCGGTTCCGCGTCAATCGGTCGCTACGTCATGATAAACCGACATGAAAGTCCATCGCCGTCAGGGGAGGTATTCGGAGAGAGGTGGCTCGACCGGCTCGCGCCGGGTCAGTGCGGAACAGTGACGACGGTCGACGCGGATGTCGACGATGCTCATCGACTGAAGGCGATGGGGGTCTGCGCAGGCCGACTCGTCATGCTCGTCAAGTCGGGCGACCCGCTGATCCTGAGGGTGCTCGGCACGAGGATCGGCATTTCTCGACGACTTGCGGCCGCTGTACGCGTGCTGCCGTGCCGCGACCAGCGGTGTACGCCATCCGACGGTGATACGGGAGACGCGCGTTGAGCCGGACGATCTCGCTCCCTCAGAAAAAAAACCTGCGGCCGCCGCCGGCGAAACCGCACCGGCGCGTCGTTGCGCTCGCCGGCAACCCGAACGCAGGCAAGACGACGCTCTTCAACGCGCTGACGGGTCTGCGGGCCAAGACCGCCAATTTTCCGGGCACGACGCTCGAATACCGGGTCGGTCCATGCAGCACCGGACAGGGCTCCGTGGCATTGCTCGACCTGCCGGGCCTCTACGGACTCGGCACCGCTTCACCGGAAGAAGCGATCGCGCGCGATGCGCTGACGGGCCGGCTCAGCCGACTCGGAAAACCGACCGCGATCGTGCTCGTGATCGACGCCACCAATATCGAGCGCAATCTCTACCTGGCAAGCCAGGTGCTCGAACTGGACGTGCCCGCGGTCGTCGCCCTGAACATGATCGACCTGTCCGAACGCCAGGGCACGCGCATCGATGCCGGCGCACTGGCCGATGAGCTCGGATGTCCGGTCGTCAAGGTCTCGGCGCGGACCGGACGGGGCATCCCGGCGCTGCTCGAGCAGATCGAAGCGCTGATCCAGCGCCCGGCGAAGCAGGCCAGGCCCAGCCGGCTCGTGGAGGCCTGCAAGTGCGCCGGCTGTCCGCACGCAGGGCGATACGACTGGGCCGAGCAGGTGGGCGGCGCCTGCGCCGTCCGGTCTCCGATGGCCGCCGGCGACAGGTCGGAGCGCATCGATCGATTTCTGACCCATCCGGTGATCGGCGTGGGGGCCTTTTTTGCCGTCATGGCCACCGTTTTCATCATGATCTTCATGATCGCTCAGTACCCGATGGAGTGGATCGACGGTTGGTTCGCCATAGCGCAGAGCGTGACGGAACGGCTGCTGCCGGCCGGCGACATCCAGAGCCTCGTCAAGGACGGCATCATCGGCGGCGTCGGTGGCATGCTCGTCTTCCTGCCGCAGATCTGCATTCTCTTTTTCTTCATCGCGCTGCTGGAAGACACGGGATACCTGGCGCGCGCGGCGTTCGTGATGGATCGGCTGATGCGACGCGTCGGTCTGCCCGGCAAGGCGTTCGTTCCGATGCTGGCCGCCCATGCCTGTGCCATTCCCGGGATCATGTCCGCGCGCATCATCGAAAACCGCCGGGACCGGCTCCTGACGATCCTCGTGCTTCCCCTGATGACCTGCTCGGCCCGACTGCCGGTGTACGCGATGGTGACGGCCCTGCTCTATCCCCGCTCACCCGTGAAGGCCGGCCTGCTGTTCACCGGCGCCTATGCGCTCGGACTCGTCGCTGCGCTCGCGATGGCGCTGCTCTTCAAGCGCACCATCCTGCCCGGGCAGGCCCGGCCGCTCGTGCTCGAGCTGCCCGGTTACAAGATCCCGAGTCTGAGGACGGCGGCGCTCACGACGCTGGACCGGGCCCGAATCTTCGTGACGAAGGCCGGCACGATCATCCTGATCATTTCCGTTCTGCTCTGGGTGCTCTCGACATATCCGAAGAGCGATCCGCCCCGCGAAGCTACGGCGCTCATGCAACAGGCGGACACGCTGGAAGCGGCCGGTGACAGGCCGCAGGCCGAAGCGCTCCGCGCCACGTCGGATCGACTCGCGCGACGGCACGCGCTGGAGCATTCCGCCTCCGGACGTCTCGGCAGGCTCATCGAGCCCGCGATCCGGCCACTTGGATTCGACTGGCAGGTCGGCGTCGGCGTGATCAGCTCCTTCGCGGCACGGGAGGTCATTGTCTCCACGCTCTCGATCGTCTACGGGCTGGGCGAATCCGGCGCGGACGACGACCGGGTCGAGCGCCTCTACGACACGATGCGGGAGGCCAGGCACCAGGACGGCACCGCGGTCTTCACCACGCCGGCCTGTCTCAGCCTGCTCGTGTTCTACGTGCTGGCCATGCAGTGCCTGCCGACGCAGGTCGTGGCGCGCCGCGAGACGAACGGCTGGAAGTGGCCGATCTTCCAACTGCTGTACATGACCGCCTTGGCCTACCTCGCATCGTTCGCGGTCTACCAAGGCCTCAGCGTGCTCACATCCTGACAGTGGCTGCAAGGGTCGGATGATCTGACCCCGTTTCCGGCGACTCGTCCTCGTCCTCGTACTCGCACTCGTTCTCGTCCTCGATCAGCCGCGCGCTGGCCTCCGAACTCAAGTGCATCGCCCGGCGTGATGCGGCGCCCATCCCCCAGAGCTGCGAAAAGGGGGTCAGCCCCCCGGTGGTTGCTGATTGCGGTGTTCCGTATCCCCGGACGCTTGCCAATCCGGGCCGGGGACGACCCGGCTCGGTGAGGCGGTCCCGACGAACGCATCACGAACGCCGGCCGAAACAGGATTGGCGTCCGATATTTCATCTCTTGCGAGAATCTGAAGGTTCATTTCGCATCTTTCTTGACATAGTGTATAATACACACTAAACTTAGTGTGAATAACACACGAAAAGGCCTGGAATGACCGCGACCTACGAATTTCCCCGCCCCGCCCTGACCGTCGACGTCGTCGTGTTCGCCCTCGACGACGAGGACCTGATGGTCATGCTTATCGAGCGCGATCTTGATCCGTTCTCCCGCCGGTGGGCGCTGCCCGGCGGATTCGTCCGGGTCGATGAAACGCTCGATGAGGCGGCCCGGCGCGAGCTGGAGGAGGAGACCGGCCTGCGGGACATCTTCCTCGAGCAACTCTACACCTTCGGCGAGATCGATCGCGATCCCCGCGAGCGCGTGGTGACCGTGTCGTACTACGCCCTGGTGAACCTCGACGGCCACGAAATCAGGGCGAGCGCCGACGCGCGTAACGCGGCATGGTTCGCCACGAGCGATCTGCCCGATCTCGCGTTCGACCACGAGCGCATCGTGACCACCGCGCTGGAGCGGCTGCGCGGCAAGGTGCGCTACCAGCCGATCGGGTTCGAGCTTCTTCCGTCGCGGTTTCCCCTCCGCAGGCTGCAGCACCTGTACGAGGTGGTGCTCGACCGGGAGCTCGACAAGCGCAACTTCCGCAAGAAGATCCTGAGCATGGACGTCCTCGTCGAACTCGACGAGATCGAAAAGGACGTCGCCCATCGGGCCGCCCGGCTCTACCGGTTCGACGAGGACAAGTACGAGCGCAAGACGCGCGAAGGATTCAACTTCGAGATCTAGCGATGAGTACGGCGATGCAGCAACCCGACGCCCCCAGGCCGATCGCCCCCAGGATCGTCGAAGGCGACCTGCTCGACCAGCCGGTCGACGCCATCGTCAACGCGTGGAACCGCAACATCATTCCATGCTGGCTGCTGCTGCCGCAGGGCGTGAGCGGCGCGATCAAGCGGCGCGCCGGCTTCGCCCCGTTCAGGGAGCTTGGGCGAGCCGGACCGATTCCACTCGGTCATGCAGTGGTGACCGGCGCGGGGCGCCTGCCGTTCAAGGCGATCATTCACGTCGCGGGCATCAACATGCTGTGGCGCGCCTCCGAGCGATCGATCCGAGACTCGATCGACCACGCGCTCGCGGCGGCGACCGAGCGCGGGTTTCGATCGATCGCCATACCCCTGATCGGCGCCGGCTCAGGCGGCATGTCCGAACCGCAAGTGCAGTCGATCATGATCGACCACCTGCAGCGGAAGCTTGCCGACATGAAGGTGATCGTCGTGAAGTTCGGGGCTGATGCAGGAGCAAGGCCATGAATCATACACAGCGCATGCAAAGGGCCCTGCTCTCGCTGGACGGGCTGTCCGTCGGCGACGCATTCGGACAGCAGTTCTTCGCGCCGGGGACCGCGGCGCTGATCCGCCCGCGCACCACGCCGCCGCCGGTCTGGCCGTACACCGACGACACCGCCATGGCGATCTCGATCGTGCGAATGCTCGAGGCGAACGGGCGGATCGACCAGGACGAGCTGGCCTCTCGTTTCGCCTCGGAATTCACCGGCGATCCCGGGCGAGGCTACGGGGCCGGAGCCATCCGTCTCCTGCAGAGCGTCGCCCGCGGCACGCCGTGGAAGGAGGCGGCGTACGCGATGTTCGGCGGGGAAGGATCGATGGGCAACGGCGGCGCGATGCGCATCGCTCCGATCGGCGGCTACTTCGCCGACGACCTGGACCATGTCGTCGATCAGGCGCGGCTCAGCGCCGAGGTGACGCACGCGCACCGCGACGGCCAGGCCGGGGCGATCGCCGTCGCCGTGGCCGCCGCGCTCGCGGCGCGGACCGGGGATTCCGCCGATCCGGCCGATTCGACATCGATGTTCGAAGCGGTCATCGATCGGACGCCTGACGGGCTCACGAGAACGAACATCAGGCAGGCCGCGGTCCTGCCGGCCTCCACGTCCATGGCCGTCGTCGTCCACACGCTGGGCAACGGCTCGGGCATCGTCGCATACGACACCGTCGCATTCTGCCTGTGGTGCGCCTTCCACCACCTCGATTCGTTCGAGGACGCGCTGTGGACCTGCGTCACGGCCGGGGGTGACATCGATACGACCAGCGCGATCGTCGGCGGCATCGTGTCACTCGCCGTCGGCCGCCCGGGCATCCCTCGGGCGTGGATTCGCGCCCGCGAGGATCTGCCGATTTCGACCGGAGGCTCGACCCTTTTCAGAAAGGAGCGTGAACCATGATCGGTCTTCGAATCATTCGCGATGGTGATCGCGTCGCCGTGTGGGACGCGACCGGACACCTCCGCAACGTGGACGGGCCCCGGAGGTTGTGGCTGTTCCGCGAGACCGTGGAGCCGCTGCACCGGTTCAGCGCGGAGGCCGAGGAGTTCCTCGTCGTCCGCCAGCGCAACGGTGTGGCCCGACACCTGCGCGGTCCCTGCGACCTCTGGTTCGACCCGGTCGAGCACGAGCACATCGAGGTGCGGCCGCTGCTGCCGATCGACGCCAACGAGGCCCTGGTGGTCTACCGACGGGACGAGCCTGACGCGGTGACCCGGCGCGTCCTTCGCGGCCCGGCGCAGTACATGCCGGAGCCCGAGGAGTGGCTGCACGACTTCGTATGGCACGGCGCCGACAAGAAGAATCCCCGCCGCAAGGTGCCGTACGCCCTGAAGTTCTCCCGACTGCGGGTCATCCCGGATCAGACTTACGTCGACGTCACGGACGTCCGGACGGTAGACGACGCCCTGCTCACGGTGCAGACGATGATCTTCTTCGAGCTGGTGGACATCGAACGGATGCTCGACCAGACGCACGACCCGATCGCCGATTTCATCAACGCGGTCACCGCCGACATCATCGACTTCGCCGCGGGAAGATCGTTCGACACGTTCAAGCGCGACACGGAGAAGCTGAGTGACCTGGACAGCTACGGCAACCTGTCCGCGCGGGCCGAACGCGTCGGCTATCGCATCAACAAGGTCGTCTACCGGGGATACGAGGCCAATCCGAAGCTGCAGGCCATGCACGACGACGCGATCGAAGCGCGGACGGGCCTGCAGCTTCAGGCGGAGACCGAGCGCCAGGCCCAGGAGCTTGCCGACCTCAAGCTGACGCGCGAAGCCGACCGGAGCCGCCAGCAGCGCGCGATCGAGCGGGAGCAGACCGAGCACGAGCAGCAGCTCAAACAGCTCAACCACCGCGAGACGCTGCGGCAGCAGGTCGAGGAGCACGATCAGGCCGTCACGTTCAAGAGGGAGCTCGACGGCATGGAGCTCGAGCATCAGAAGGCCATGAACGCGGAGCAGGCGGCGTACCTGAAGTCCATGCAGGACATGCAGGTCGACCTGACCCGATACCTCGTCGCCCAGTACCAGCACCCGGACCGGCTCATCCGCATCGACGGAGGATCGGCGGATCCGGCGCGTCTTCACTTACACTCCTGACGCGGGCGAGCCGCAACGTTCTTCAACTCTCGTCACCGCGACAAGAAGTGACGGCGGAAGAATCTGACGGAGATCAGACTTGACCGAGCCATCCACCGAAACCGTGTACGAAGGCCGTTTCCTGCGGATCGACCGGCGCGGAGCCTGGGAGTACGCCGCGCGCACCAACGCGCGCGGCGGCGTCGCGGTGATCGCCCTGCACGATGACGGACGGATCGTGCTCGTCGAGCAGCACCGTCCCCCTGTCGACGCGTTCGTCGTCGAGCCCCCGGCCGGCCTTTCCGGCGACACCGACGACTCGGAGTCGCTTCTCGAATCCGCGCGTCGCGAGCTCGAGGAGGAGACCGGCTACACCGCGCGCGCCTGGCAACGCCTGGAGACGGCCTACGCCTCGCCCGGCATGACCGACGAGGCCATCACGTTCTTCCTCGCCCGCGGCCTGACGAAAACGGGCAAAGGCGGCGGCGTGGACGCCGAGAACATCACCGTGCACGAGGTGCCGCTGGATGACCTGCCGCGCTGGTTGGCCGCCCGCGGCGGGCCGATCGACATGAAGCTCTACGCGGGCCTCTTCGCGGCCAGCGCGGCCATCGAGGACGAGTCGAGCCATGAGCACCACCACGATTGAATCCCGATTCGTCGCGACGCCCGAGAAGGGAGAGGTCTCATCCATCCTGATGAGACCCGACGGCGCGCGATGGCTGCTGGTCCTCGGTCACGGTGCAAGCACCCACATGCGTCACGCCACGCTCGAAGCCATCGCAACGCGGCTCGCGGAAGTCGGCATCGCGACCTTTCGCTACAACTTCCCCTATTCCGAATCCGGCGGGGGCCGCAACTCGAACGAGGTCTGCATCGCGACCATCCGATCGGCCGTCGAAGCCGCCCGCGAAACTACGGAAGACCTCGACCTGCTGGCCGGCGGGCACTCGTTCAGCGGACGCATGACGTCGATCGCCGCGGCGGAGGCGCCCATCGCCCATGTTCGCGGTCTCGTCTTCTTCTCGTTCCCGCTTCATCCGCCCGGCAAGCCATCGACCGATCGCGCGCGACACCTCGACCAGGTCACCGTGCCGATGCTCTTTCTATCGGGGACGCGCGACAAGCTCGCCGAGCTCGACCTGCTCCGACCGATCTGCGCCGGCCTCGGCCGTGGCGCCACCCTGCACCTGCTCGACACCGCCGATCACGGCTACAAGGTGCTCAAGCGGTCCCGCGCGTCCGACGAGGACGTCTTCGCAGAGATGGCGCGGGTGGCGAGCGAATGGGTGTCGAAGCTGGATCGCTAGGTCTGGTGTCGTTGGCACCTGGAGCGCTTCGTGTGAGGGCTTCATTAGATTCTTCCGGTGTCACTTCTCGTCACGGTGATGAGAAGTCGAAGGTCGAAGGTCGAAGGTCGAAGGTCGAAGGTCCAAGGTCGAAAGCGGAGCTGTCGATGCCCCACCGCGCTGCCCGGTGCCAGGTCCTTTCGACTTTCGACTTTCGACTTTCGACTTTCGACTTGCGGGCGAAGCCCGCGTTGGGCTGTTAGTCGTCAAGCCAATCGTTATTGGTGATGTCGGCGCGCTTCAGGCCGTACGACGGTAGAGCACGATGGTCAGGTCGTCAGGCTTCGAGGGCGCCGAAGCGGACGGGTTGCGCATGCGCTCGTGCGCCGTCTCCACGAGCCGGACCATCGCTTTCTCGGATGGGCCCTTGCGTGCAAGCTCCACGATCTCTTCGAGATGCAGGTTGTCCGTCAGGCCGTCGCTGGCAAGAAGAACCGTGTCGCGACGGGCGAGGCGCAGAGGCGAGCCGACCTCGATCCGCATGTCGGGCGAGCCGACGACGTTCGACACGATGTGGCGGTGCTCGTGGTCGATCGCCGCTCGTTGATCAAGGATGCCCGCTTCCACCGCGTATCCGACCGGTGAGTGCGACACCGTCTGCAGCTTGACCTTGCCCCGGCCGCCGACGACGAGAATCTCCGAGTCGCCGACGTGATACGGACGGATTTCGTCGTCGGCGATCTCCACGACCGCAAGCGTCGTCGCCGCGCCGATGCCGAGCGCCTGGATCGCCTCGTTGCCCGATTCGATGCCGTTGAGTATCGCGGTTCGAAGGGGTTCGCCGCGGTCCGAAGCCGAAACCACGGCATGCGCGAGCGACTCGATGGCGAGATGCGCCGCGTGCGCCCCCGCCTGCTCGCCGCCGAGGCCGTCGGCGACGGCGATGATCGACGCGGCCCCTTCCAGGGGGATGACCGCCGCGACGTCCTCGTTCACGGTCATCTTGCCGGGACAACGATGAGAATAGACGCAGGCGGCGCCGCCCTCGAGCGACACCGACTCGGGCGCTTCCATATCAGTCTGACGGTATTGTCGCGTCGTCATGCGGTCGCCGACCCTTGATCAAAGATCGGAACAACCTGTCGCGCGAGTTGAATACCTGCCGCAAGACCGCGTGACGCACGCCGCGAGCGGCAGCGACCGGCGATTGCTCCCTCAGGCCGGGGGTGGCCCGAACCGCCGGTGATCGTGTCGCGGCGGCAGCTTCGGATAGTTGTCGGCGAGCCACCGCGCCTCCTGCGCGATCGCGATCGCGCAGGTTTCGAGCCACTGCCGCCCCTCGCGCTCGTTCGCCTCGGGCGCATTGGCGGTTGCTCCCGCGCCGCGATACTCCGGCCGCCGGTCGTTCTCGGAAAGGTCGACGCTGCCCGGCGCCAGCGCCATCATCAGGCTCATCTCCCACTTCCCGGCGTGGTCGCCGTTCAGCCCGGCCGCTTCGAACTCACCACCCCAGTCGGTGGTCACCACGCAACCGGCCATGTGCGTCGCGCGCGAAAAGGCCACCGCGACCGGCTTGGCCCAGTGCACGAGCGGGTTGTGTCCGCTGAGGATGTAGATCGAACGGAAACCAAAGCCGGCGATCTGCTCCAGGCTCATGCGCAGCAGTCGCTGGTAGTTGAGCCACTGCTCCTGTCGATCCATCCCGCCGTAGGGCGTGATGGCAGCCTTCAATCCGGGATCGGCACCGTACGCCTTCGCGATCAGGTCATCACAGAACCCGTTGTTGTCCATGAAGAACGAGTCACGCGGCACACCCCAGACCAGCGGCGGGAAGACCGCTCCGCCACCCAGCTTCTCTGCAGCAAGACGACAGACCCCGTGCGCCTTGATCGCGTCGGTGCCGACCGGTCCGTGGATCCCGTGCCACTCGAGCGCCCCGAGAGGAAGAAAGGCCACGTCCGCCTTCTGTCGGCAGGCGTGAATCTGCGCGGGTCGCATCAGCTCGATACAGACGTTCGCATCTTCAGTCATGGTGGCCATTATGGTGATACCCTGCTCCTCGATCGAATTGGACGACACGAACCGGATAGCCGGCACCGGTCGCATCGTCGAGAATGCCGCGAATGCCAGCATCACCCCCCGTCACCACACGTCTCGATCTCGACGAGCAGCGCTGGGAAGCGGTCCGCACCTCGCGAAGCGACGGAGGCGCCCCGTTCTACTACGCGGTCACGACGACGGGCGTGTTCTGCCGCCCCGAATGCCGATCGCGCCTTCCGAAGCGCAGGAACGTCGTGTTCTTCGACACCATCGACGAGGCGAAGGCCGCCGGCTTCCGGCCCTGCCTGCGCTGTCATCCGGACGACGATGGCGGACCACACGACGCGGCCATTCGTAAGGCCTGCCGCCGGATCGAGCAGTCCGAGCAGTTGCCGGATCTCGACGAGCTTGCACGCATCGCAGGACTCAGTCCGTCGCGCTTTCGACGGGCGTTCCGCCAGGCACTCGGCGTCACGCCGAAGCAGTACGCCCAGGGGATGCGGCGATCAAGGCTGCAGACAGGTCTGCCCGGATCGGAGTCGGTGACCAGGGCCATCTACGACGCCGGATTCAATGCATCCAGTCGCGTCTACGAGCAGACCGACGCCCTGCTCGGCATGTCGCCCTCCGAATTCCACCGCGGTGGATCGAACCAGGCCATTCTGTACGCGACGGGTGAATGCGACCTCGGTCGCGTGCTCGTGGCGGTCACCGAACGCGGCGTGTGCGCGATCGAGCTGGGCGACGACGATCACGAACTCGTCGGCATGCTCACGGAGCGCTTCAGCGAGGCCACCATCGCCGACGACGATACGATCAGGGACTTGCTCGACCAGGTAATCTCGCTCATCGAGCGCCCCTCTGAATGGAATGCTCTGCCTCTCGACATCCAGGGCACGGCCTTTCAGCAGCGCGTGTGGGAAGCACTGCGATCGATTCCCGCGGGCGAAACGCGCAGCTACCGTGAGATCGCCGTCTCGATCGGCAAACCGTCGTCGGTCCGCGCAGTCGCCGGTGCGTGCGCGGGAAACCGCCTGGCCGTGGCCATTCCCTGCCACCGGGCCATCGCATCCGACGGCCGCCTCACGGGCTACCGCTGGGGTCTCGACCGAAAACGAGCTCTCACTGGAACGCGAAGCCGGGGACACCTGACGACCGGGATGGTGAGTTCCGCGCCGAACTCTCTCGATCACGGGGATCCCGCTACGCATCACTCGCTTCCCCCAGATCGAGAAGCTCCGGAACGTTCTGCTGCATCCAGGCTCGAAACTGCGCGACGTGCTCGGGCGTGCAGCTGATGTACGGACCGCGACTGCGCGGGTGCATCTGCAGGAATCCCGTCACGGCGCCCTGCATGTGGTCGTACGCCGTGTCTTCGAATCCCAATTGCGTGAAGGGATCCAGCCCTGTGTTGTGGCGGCGCAGGATCGCGCACCACTTGTTCAGCTCGTCCCATTCCTGTCGCTGGAGCATGCGAAACATGCTCATGATGACGCGCGGGTTCATGTACACCAGCGCGCTGGCGCATCCGATCGCGCCGTGGGGCCCCAGCTCGTCCCACTTGCACTCTGAAACCCACACGTTCACGAACTCGCTGAGCTGTCGGCATCCCTCCGACGTGTGACCGACGGTGTTCGCATTCGACTTGACCGCGAGATACGCCGGCACCGCCTCCTGGATCTCGCGGTGCTGCTCAATCGTAAGGCACTTCTTCGCCCGCGCCGTCTCATAGAGCGTGAGGGCCAATTCCGGACATGACGCCGCGACGTCCTTGAAGAACGGAATCACTTCGGCGTCCTTGATCTCGAGCCAGTACGGCAGCGCGATCTGCACCGCGTCCGCACCGATCTTCAGGGCGTATTCCGCGCGGCGCTGGGCGCCGAGCGTGTACGTCGACGTGATCCCCAGCATCGAGGGGATGCCGCATGCCCGGCACACGTCGACCGTCACGTCCGAGATCGCCTTCCACTCGTCGAACTCCATCGCGTAAAGCTCGCCGGAGGTGCCGGCCGTGTACACGCCCGGCACACCCGCCCGGCAGGTGCGCTCGAGGTCGGCGCGATACGCCGCCTCGTCGAAGCTCCAGTCCTCTTTCCAGGCCACGGGCAGACCGGCCCATGGGCCGACGAGTTGATTGCGTGTGAGCATTGCGATCTTCCGGATCGGTCAATTCAGTCGCTGGGCCCGCCGACCAGTCGGCGAAGTTCGACGATGATGTCCGCCGCATCACGACGAATCGTGTCGATGCGCTCCAGATCGTGCGAATAGCTCGTCATGCCGATCACCATGTCGCCCATCGCGGCATTCGTCGCGGCGATGCGACGCTTCAGTTCGTGTGAAAGCCTATCGTCCCCGGCGCGCTCTGCAAGATCGTTCATCAACCGGAAGCACTCCCGGTCCTCGAGGCCGTCGGCAATCCGGTACAGGCGCGCGCTGCGCCACAGCCCGTAGTGGTTGGCCGGTGTGAATCCATGGGCATAGTAGAGATCGCCGTCTCCCACGAACGTGTCCGTATGACGCCGGACCCCATGCCATGCCGGCTCGAATCGCGCCCGCTTGACGCTGAAATAGCACGCCCCGCCGAGGTCGTGCTTCTGCAGCATCCAGAAGAACAGGCGGCCGGCGACCGGATCGACGTTGGTGGCAAGGTAGCTGTGAATGTAGGGCCAGACCTCTTCGCCCAGCGCCATGCGCTGCCGATAGAAGTCCATGGTCAGCGGCATGAACGTGGGGTTCTGACACCAGATATCGGCAACGCCGATCGCCTTCGAAAGCGCCTCGATCGAATCGGCCGCGTTCATCTCGGTCACCATGATCTTGACGCCCGGCGCATGCTCGCGAAACAGCTTCACGATGTCAGGCAGCTTGCCCATGTCGCGCCAGTGTCGCTCGTCAGGCATCCGGCAGTACGCTTCGTCGACCCATCCGTGCTCCTTCAGGATCGGGTAATAGTGCTTCCAGAAGCGAATGACGCCTTCGCGCGCGCCGGGCTCGCCGCGCATCATGCGATAGGAATCACCCCACGGCGTCACGCAGCCCACGGCCAGGCCGCGCCGGTTCATCAGCGTGCCCGTTTCGACAAGCGACCGCGTCAGCGAGGGGCCGAGGATGAACCGGTAGCTCTCCTCGCTGAACCCCATTTCCTGCTGGACGCCGTTCTGGTCGACGAAGAACGGGCTGTCTCCGGCGATGCGGAAGTCGGCCATGTCCGCCGTCCACCAGAGATGCGCATCGAGTGATCGACCGTTCGCGCGAAAAAGACCCATCCGCGTGTGCGTCCGGCGGGGAAGATCGACGTCGAGCACCTCCAGCTCGACCGGGCGCGTCAGGCGGATCGATTCATTGACGAGCACGCTCGCCGTCGAGCGATACACACCGGCCGCCGTGCCGGGGCGGATTCTGATCGCTACCCAGAAGGCGCGATTGATCCGCCGGTCGCCTTCCTCCATGACAAGGTCCGCGACGTTCGTCGGCGCGAGCGGGTCGGGGTACAACCGGCCGCTCGTCTCCCCGTTCTTGAAGTCGAGCGAGTAACGAACCCACTCGATCCGCACCTGCTCGGGGGCGATGCGCGCTCCACCGGGACCCACGAGCGGCGCGAGGGACAGCTCGGCGCGATGGATCCGCCGGTCAGGACGGGGCGACACCACGAACTGGCGACTCACCCACTCGTTGCGCGCCGCGAAGAGGCGCACGGGCGCGTCCGGAGCATCGGCCAGCATCAGCGCGACGGTCCGGTCCGGATCCATCCAGATGTGCTCCTCGGGCCTCGCGGCCCAGAACACGAACGGACCGTCCCGGCTTCCCTGAACCTTCCGCGCCCGGGTGACCCGCATCTGGACGTCGCCATCGACTGGATGACCGTCAAGGTGGAGCGTACCCCCGCGGTAGGTGTCGTGATCGGTCGCGTAAACGTAGATCTTGTAGTTCGGAAAATCCTGCCGCTCGGTCGACAGCTCGACGTACCAGACCTTCGACGGATCGGACGGTCTATTCACCTCGAGCGTCAGCGGATCCTGGAGCGTTTTCGGGGAAACCACGCGGCGCACCACCACCTGCCCGTTCGCTCCTCCTTCGCGCAGGACGACGGTGACCGGCACGTCCCGGTCCTTCAGGCGATAGAACAGGCCGCCACAGTCCGTGTCGGTATCGTCGTGCCCGAACTGCACGAGGGACAGCGTCGGCCCGGCGCAGCGAAAGGTCTGCCCCGCACTCGCCACCTGGTTGAAGTTCAGGCTCCGTGTGGTCTGGATGCCCGAGATCGCCTCCGCCTCGTAGACGGTCGCGGAAATTCTGCCATCGTCACGCCAGGTGACCTTGTTGGGCTTTGACGGAAGGACGGCCCTGATCGCCATGGCCGGGGACGCCGTCGCGGCAACGACGATGCATGCGGACAGCGAGCGAGCAAGGGAGTCGATGACGTCGAATCGTTCTCGTGTGCGCAGGACCATGATCACGCCTGTGAATCCATCGCTTCAGGCGTCTGCAGCGCCGCGAAACGACCGATGTTCTCAGTTTCGAAGGCGACCAGCCGGCATGCGAGCCGAAGCTCCAGCAGGACAAGCACCATGCCGGCCAGCACGCAAAGCAGGCCGACGACGAACAGGCCGACGGCCGCGTAGCTGGCCGGTCGCCACGCGGTCGCCGCGCCGAAGCTCAACGAGCTGAGCACCATGCAGACGATGCAGAAGATAAGACAGAACAGAGCACGCTGCACATAGGAGACATGGATCAGCATGCGCTCGGCCTGCAACTGCAGGCCCGAAGCACGCTCGCGCAGCACCTTCTCGTGCGCGCTGTCGCTGCATTCGTTGATCCGGCTGCGGATGACGAGTCGCTCGTGATTGAACGTGCGAATACGTCCCGTGATGGCCGTGAGCCGCGCGAACTGGGCCAGGCAGAGAAGGCCGCACGCGCTGATCATGACCACCGGGGCCAGAAGCGTCTCAACAAGCTCCCGCTCGAACATCGCGTCACCCGGGCCAGCGTCGCAGTCCTCAGTACTGCGGGTTGTAGTAGAACGTCACGTGCTTCGCCTTGCCCGCCTCCCAGCGGGTCACCTGCACCTGGTCCGGATTGAACCGGCTGCCGTCCTTCATGTCAATGGTCAGCTTGTACTCGGCGAACGTCACGCCGTTGCCGTTTCCGTCGTCCGACCCCACGCCGAACGACTTGATGTCGATGCCGTGGTAGGTCGCGACGTTCGCGATGACCTGCTTCTCGTTCTCGATCAGCGTCGCCTTGCCCTCCGTGCGGGCGCCGGTCGGCTCCTCGTTGATGACGTCGTCGGCGTAGAACTCCTCCATGCCCTCGACGAATCGCCCGTCCTTCAGGGCGCCGATCATGCGTTCGGTTCTTGCAAGCAGTGATTCGGACATTTTCAGGCTCCTGTGAAAGAAGTTGAAGCAACCACCCCTGTGATGCAGCGGAGCCGGGAATGGATACAGGGTTTTCGGAAAACCGAAAACCGGAGTCGAGGCGCAGGTGGGCGCGCCGGCATTTCCGACGGATGGGCGCGTCGCCGATCACCGAGCCGGGCCGTCTCAGCCCGGAGTCGGCAAGCGCCTGAACGCACTTCGGGCCACGAACGGCCCGGCTCGGCAGTACGTACCCGATTGAAAAGGCGCCGCGAATGCCGTGCCGAACAGGATTGGTCTGACATCGTTTTCGCAAGCATCCGGATGACGAGGTCGCAGAGAACGTGCCGGATGAGCTGCTGAGAACGATCCTCAAGCTGCGCAAGAGCAGGAACGACCGCGGCTGAGGCCACATTGCTCACGCCACTTCCATTTCAGCGACCGGCACAGCGCCAGCTTTCCACGCGCCGTCGAGCGATCGGAAACTCGGCGTGCATGACGGCTGACGCGGGCATGATTCAGATTGCTCCAAAGGATTGGGTGGCTGGGGTCGAGCGCAGCCACCCACTCTGCGAA